>NZ_QAJD01000166.1:3808-5388 GCF_003061465.1 Aeromonas sp. HMWF017 | reverse complement strand
CAGATCGCCATCAATTTGGGTCTGCAGCTGGTCACGGCTCTGAATACTGGCAAAGTTACCCAACTGGGTCAGCCGAGCCAATTCCTTGTGATTGAGGTTCAGTCGTGACTGGATCGCTCGCTGCTGGCTTACCTCTGACGCCACCTGGGCATGCTGGGCGTCAATCTGATAGCTCAACGCCTGAGACTTACCGTTACTCTCCCAGTCCGCAAGGCTATAAATGGGCTGACCACGCGCAACGCGCTGATTATGCGCAACATAAATCTGATCTATCTGATGAAACTGGTTGATGCCTAGTAAGGGTCCCAACACCGCATGAGGTGCCTTGACCGTCGCCGAATCGGTAAAATCCACCGGAGCCAAATGGCGAGAGGTAGTCAACAAACCAAGCGCCAATAACGCGCCAATTGCGGTACTCCAAAAACCCGTTTTTAGGTTCCAAGGCAATATGTTCAGCTTGACCAGCAACCAGACGATCAGGATATAGGGCAGCAGGATCTCTTTCATGATGCCTCCCCCTCATGACGACCACGTCGAATACCATGGCCGATAATAAGGCTCATCCGCTCGCTCAGCACATCCCAACGGGCAAAGGCGATGATGACGGCAAGCACCCACCAGGTCTTGTCGATAAACAGTCCGCACAAGGAGAGCGCAAACACCAGGGTGATATGCACCGACTCAGACACCTTGGCACGATGCACAGCGATCTCATGCAGTTGCCACAGCAGATAGACCAGATAGAGGACTACATAGAGAGTGATCACAGTAATCACCCCCATAAAGATCTCGGAATCAAGCAGTACCATGATGGCTGGCAAAGCATGGTTGAACTTGGTCGCCTCAATTGGATAGATGTGGGCACCTTTCGAGAAGAAGACAACCAGAGCGACCGTGACCAATATAAACGTCAGGCGCCAAAGCCACCGCGCTAACGCAGAGGTTGATTGTGATGACATTTGATGTTGTTCCTTGAGTAACGGATGAGCAAACAAGTGGACCTCACGAGCCACCCAGCTAATAACGTGCCGGATCGGCGCAATGGGCAGAACGAAGAAGCCCCCAACCAGTGAAGGCTTGCAAGGCTCACAACTCAGAACTGGTGTTGCACACCGATGTTAAAGAAGTTCAGGTAGCTGTTGTTGTAGCTGCCGGACAAGTGCGGGCGACCGATCCCGTCCTGATCCACTGACATATCACCCAGCCAGGCCAGGGTATAGCTGGCTTCCACCTTGGTGACTGGGCTCAACTGATAACTGGCCCCCAGACCCCAGCGCCAACCAGAACCCACTGGAAGCATCACAGTACGGTACTCATCACTCACGGCACTACTGTCATAGCCAATTCCACTGCTCAAACGCAGTGCAGGGGTGACATCAACCTGTGCCCCCAGGCTGGCATGCCATGTATCCTTGTAATTCATATCAATGGTTTGGCTGCCCATGGCAGATGCCACACCGATATCGCCAAAACGGGACCACTGCTGCCAGTTGGCACTGGCCAGCAAGGCCCACTGGTCGTTGAGCTGATGATAGCCACTTAGCGTAATGGTCTGCGGAATCATGATCTCGACCCCTAGA
>NZ_QAJD01000166.1:0-3798 GCF_003061465.1 Aeromonas sp. HMWF017 | reverse complement strand
AAGTAGCTCAGGCCGATACGGGAGTGCTGATCCAGCTCGTAAAGTACCCCGAAGGAGGCGCCATACGCCCAGTCGCTGTTGGAGAATTCCCGCCCTTCCCCCATCCCGGACGTCAGATCCACAGAGGCTTCCAGCGAACCATTCATGGCGATCAGGCTGGCTCCCACCGACCAATTTGAGTCAATGCGGTACGCCAGACTCGGAGCAAAGGCGATGCCGGTCAGCTTGGCCGACTGGGTATAACCACGACCATCCCAGCCATCACCATAATCGATACCCAGACCGTGACTGCCAAAGACGCCGATACCTGCGACCCATTGATCGTCGATGGCATGAGTCAGATAGAGGCTGCCGAGCGGCGCTGTCTGCAGGGCATTTCCACCGTTGTTACCGCCGTTGTCCAGATCCAGCTCAAGGTCGCCGTATACCACACCGCCATTGACCTGCAACTGGGTACCTTCCAGTTTGGTCATACCGGCCGGGTTACTTGCGATAGTATCTGCCCCTTGGGCACGGGCGGCAGACCCTGCGTTGGCCAGCGCACTGTTGGCAGTGCTGGTCTCGTAGAGGGCAAGGCCGCCAGCCATGGCTGATGGACTCAGCAAAGCGGCAAGCATCAGCGACAACAGTCGTGGCTGCATTTCAATACTCCTGAATAGTGAACATGGTGAGCACCCGGCAAGGTGTGCTGCTCAAAAACACGGTTTGACTCTTTGATTGTCAGCATCCGGGAGACCTGCGGCTTTATACTGCTCGCTTATGGCGTCACGGGATGGATAAGGTCGGCAAGCACTCCTGCCGCAGTTATTTATGCCGGAGCAAAAGACTGAACCATCACGCCATCGTGGTAACTGACAGGGGCATCCTAACGGGATGAGGGGCATGCTTCATTAGGGTTAGGCATACGCAATGGTTAAGCATTGCTTAAATATCCTCCCCCCAACACAGCACCTCTATCACATCACCGGCGCCATTGACCTTCACCTCGTGGCAAGGTTTACAGTCCCGCCATCTGCTCCCTAAGGATGCCCGGATTGTCACTCACCCAGCTTGCTGCAAGATTGCCCTATGTTGCTCTGGCCCGGCTATTGCTGGCGCTGCTGCTCGTCTGCAATCTGACCCTCTGCATCAGCTGGCATGGTTCTCCCCTCTCCTCCGAGCCGACCCCAAGCAGCGCCCAATCGATGGTGATGTTCGATTCATCCATGACGATGGCGGATGGCGATATCTCTCATGCAATGCCCGCTATGGATCACCCGGGCGATGTCATGCCCCTCTCCTGCCATCAGGGAGGCGAGGGGTCAGCCATGGGCGATGAGTGCCAGATGCAGACCGGCGTCAATGCTCTCTCCTTCGGCGCGATGGCTCTGCTGGGTGTATTGGTCGCCCTGCTGATCTTCCCCCTGCTGCTTGGCAACAACGTCGCAGCGTCACTGCTTGATAACTGGTTGCGGGATCCCTTCCTGCGCTCGCGCGGTACTCACCCTCCCTCCTGGCCACGCCGACATCTGATGCTGTCGGTGTTACGCCACTAGAAAGTCCTTCTCTTGCGGCACAGGCAAGCTTTAACTTGCCCGTTTCCTGCCGCCTTGCCTGACCCTGTGCCCCGGCCAAACCGGTCCGCTCACAGGGAGCCGTGCGCACTGATACAGCTGCGCCCCGTTTGCCGCCAGCTCCTTTGGTGATGCTTTGCACCTCACCCGACCGGCGGCCTGCAAAAGAGAAGACGTATTATGTCACCAGCCCACTTTTCACCGTCCAAGGTTGCTGCCTTCGCGGGCGCATTACCCTCCTGCACTTTCTGCATGCAGACCCGCGCCGGAGGCCAGTCATGAACAAGACCGTCCTGATGTCGGCCCTGCTGCTCGCCCTTGGAGCCGGTGGCGGCTACTGGGCCGCCAAACAGACCTCCGATGGCGCAAGCGCCAAAGAGAAGACGCCCCTTTACTGGGTCAACCCCATGGATCCCCGCGACAAGCGCGACGGCCCGGCCAAGGACAACATGGGGATGGACTTTATCCCCGTCTATGAGGAACAAAAAAACGGCTCGCCGGGCACCGTCACCATCAGCCCCGAGATCCAGCAGAACCTGGGGGTGCGACTGGCTAAGGTCGAGCGACTGCCCATCCACCAGCAGATCGAGACGGTGGGCTATGTCGGTTATGACGAGGACAGGCTGGAGGCAGTCAATGCCCGCATGGCAGGCTGGATCCGCACCCTCGCCATCAAGAGCGAGGGGCAGCAGGTGAGCAAGGGGAGCCTGATTTACGAGCTCTACGCGCCGGATCTGGTCAACGCCCAGCACGAATACCTGCTGGCACTCAACACCGCCAACCCGCTGCTGCTGCGCGCCGCCGAGGGCAAGCTCAAGTCCCTGCAAGTACCGGCAGATCAAATCTCAGCCCTCAAGCGCACCCGTCAGGTGCGCGAAACCATCAGCATTTACGCCCCCAGCAGCGGTTATGTCTCCGAGCTCAAGGTGCGCGAGGGCCAGTATGTGGAGCCCGCTGCGGCGCTCTTTAACATCAGCACCCTCCAGCAGGTGTGGGTCAGTGCCGAGGTGTTCGAGCGTCAAGCCGCCCAGCTGAAAGTGGGGGATCCGGTCACCATGACCCTCGACTATGCCCCCGGTCGCAGTTGGCAAGGTAAGGTGGATTACCTCTATCCGACCCTGGACGCAGCTACCCGCACCCTCAAGGTGCGCCTGCGCTTTGACAACCCGGACGAGTTTTTGAAACCCAATATGTTTGCCAAGGTGAGCATTCGCACCGGGCAGGGGGAACCCCAGCTGGTGGTGCCGAGCGAAGCGGTGATCCGCACCGGCAGTCAGGATCGGCTGGTGCTGGCGTTGGGGGATGGCAACTTCAAGTCGGTCGCCGTCACTCTCGGCCCCCAGTTTGGCGACAAGGTTGCCATCAAGGCGGGGGTGGAGGCGGGTGACAACATAGTCAGCTCGGCCCAGTTCCTGCTCGACTCCGAGTCGGCCATCGATTCGGACTTCCAGCGTATGACGGCAGTGCGCCCTGCACAGGTGTGGACCCAGGGCGAGGTTGAAAGCATCGATCTGGCCAACCGTACCCTGATGGTCTCCCACCAGCCCATCCCCGAGTGGCAGTGGCCCGCCATGGAGATGGAGTTCACCGTCGCCGACGGGGTCGATATCAGCAAGCTGGTCGAGGGGCAGACCCTGCACCTGCAGGTGATGCAGGAGGGGGATGAGTACCGCATCACCACCATCCATCAGGAGAAGGCACCCGCTACTGACGGCGACGCCAAGCGTGGAACGGATGAGATGGAAAAGATGGAAGGCATGGACCATAGCCAGCATCAGATGACGATGCCCGAGGTGGAGAAGAAGTCATGACTCCTGCCATCATTCGATGCCTAGCAGGCAACCGCTCTCCGCTCTCTGTACTTGGTGAGAAAGGAGTTCAATCATGATCCCGTCGATTATTCGCTGGTCAATCGGCAACCGCTTTCTGGTGCTGCTATTGACCCTCATGCTCACCGCCTGGGGGCTCTGGTCGGTCAAACAGACCCCTGTGGATGCCCTGCCGGATCTCTCCGACGTGCAGGTGATCATCAAGACCTCCTACCCAGGCCAGGCTCCGCAGGTGGTGGAGGATCAGGTGACCTACCCGCTCACCACCGCCATGCTGGCGGTGCCGGGGGCGACTACGGTGCGCGGCTACTCCTTCTTCGGCGACTCCTTCGTCTATGTGCTGTTTGACGACAACACCGACCTCTACTGGGCCCGCGCCCGGGTGCTGGAATACCTGAGCCAGGTTGCCCCCAACC
>NZ_QAJD01000165.1:0-18796 GCF_003061465.1 Aeromonas sp. HMWF017 | reverse complement strand
TGAGGATTTTTGTGAAACAGGCAACCCAGCTCAACGGTGCTGTATTGAATCGTTCCGGTACGGGTTCTCTGCTGCTATTTGGATATCAGGATATCACCCTGAACAACGATACCTTGTTGAATGGGTATGTTTATTCCGATCAGACGCTGGTGTTGAACAATACCTCCGTCATTAACGGCCGTACTACCAGCCGTTCCCTGACAATGGCGAGTAATAGCGCTATTAATGACCAAGCTTTCGCTCCCTCTCTTACTTGCTTTAATGATGATTTCTCGAGAACCGGGTTGGGTGATAACTGGGTTGTATCTCAGAGAAATAACAGTGAGTTACCGTCTATTCAGAGTGGTCGTTTACGGATGACCCGCAATATCGGTAACCAGGCCACCTCCGCGACTTATCAGCGTTTATTTCCCGCAGCTAGCAACTTGGTTGAAGTTACTTTCCGCTATTACGCTTGGTCACCTCAAACCGGAACAGGAGGGGATGGCTTGGCGGTGATTCTTTCCGATGCGACCGTTACACCTCAACCCGGCAGTTTTGGTGGCGCATTGGGATATGCGCAGCGTGACAACGGTACTCCCGGTTTTGCCGGTGGCTGGCTTGGTGTAGGGCTTGATGAATATGGAAACTTTTCCAACCCCAATGAGGGCAAAGTGGGTGGCCCCGGTGCTCGTGCGCAGGCCATTGCCATAAGAGGAGGGGTTGGTTCCAGCTATCGCTATTTGGCGGGGACGGCGGCCAATCTTAGCCCCCGAGTCGATGTACGTGGTACTTCTTCGGCCCAGCCCGGTCATCTCTATCGGTTAAGGATTGATTCACGTGTGGCTGGCCGCTCCATGGTCTCGCTAGATAGAAATACTGGCTCCGGATTTAGTACCCTGGTTGCGCCATTCGATGCGATGGCGACCGCTGGGCAGGAGCAGGTTCCTGCAGATTTTTTGCTGTCGCTTACAGGGTCAACCGGAGGTGCTAACAATAATCATGAGCTGGATGATATCCAGATCTGCGCCCTGCGCTCCAACCCGATCGGGGTACAGATTGACCACTTCCAACTTGATCACTCCGGTCAGCCACTGACCTGCAATCCCGAGACAGTGACGGTCAAGGCGTGCGCCGATGCCGCTTGTACCACGCTTATCACAGACCCGGTTACTGCGACCCTGAGTCTTACCCCTACTTCTGCCAGCAATGGTTGGATTGGCGGCAATACGGTGACCTTTAGCGGCGGTTCGACCAAGGTGCAGTTGCGCAACAATACGCCGACCGCGGTGACCATAGGCGTTTCCGGTTCGACTCCGACGACCAAGCCATTCAGTTCCACCTTGTGCAAGGCCGGGGCGGGGACTCCCAGTACCGCAGCCTGTACCCTGAACTTTGCCGATAGCGGCTTCTTCTTTGATGTGCCTGATACCTATTCCAATCAGCCGCAGACGGTGACTATCAAGGCGATCAAAAAGAGCGATGTGACCAAGCTGTGTGTGCCGGGGTTTGCCAGTCAGACCAAGAGCGTCAAGTTCTGGAGCAGCTATATCTCCCCCACCGCTAACCCCTACAACAGCCAGATGAGCGTCAATAGCAGTGCGATTGGTGCCAGTCAGGGGGCTGCAACACCGCTCTCCCTCGCATTTAATGATCAGGGGCAGTCGACCATCACGGTTAATTATCCGGATGCGGGCAAGGTGCAACTGGATGCCAGTTATGATGGCACCGGCAGTGAAGCCGGTCTGGTGATGCTAGGCGCTGATCAGTTTGTGGCGCGCCCGGTCGGCCTGTGCATCACGCCCCCGCAAGGGGTCTGCGCGGCAGGTGATAGCAGCTGTCCGGTATTCAAAAAAGCGGGGGAAACGTTCCAGGTAGATATCAAGGCGATGGCCTGGGAATCCGCCAATGATGGGGATATCTGCGTAGGGAATCAGACTACGCCCAACTTTGCCCTGCCCAATATTGCTCTGGGCAGTACGCTGGTGGCTCCCAATCCGGGCACCAATGCAACGCTGGGTACTACCGCCTATAGCCATGTGGCTGCGGCCAACAGTGTCAATACCATTAGCCAGACGGTGAGCGAGGTGGGGGTGTTCCGGATGACGGCAACGCCGCCAGAAAGAAGCACTGTATCTACGGGCTATTTCGGCTACACCATCCCTCCCGCCAGCAGCGTGCCGGTGGGACGTTTTGTCCCTTGGGATTTCAATTTGCTGAGCGGGGTGCTTACTCCTGCTTGCGGGCAGTTCAGCTATATGAGTCAGCCATTCGGGGTCAAGATGACGGTACAGGCTCGTAACAAGAGTGCCGGGGTGACCAAAAACTATGGTGGCGAGTTCGCGAAGGGGCGGCTCTATCTGGTTGCAGGCAATAATCATGATGGGATTGATCGCACGGATCGAGTGGGGAGCATGATGGCCAGCTGGGCATCAGGCGAGGCCAATATTGACAGCCAGAGCCGCTTTGCCCGGTTTTCTGAGCGTGATCCCAGCCTGACTACTCCCGAAGAGCCCTTTAAGTTACTGCGTTTTGGCCTGCAAGTGCTTGATGAGGAGTCACCCTCAGTCACCTTCATGGCTGACGCTGACCTGAATCCTGGCATCAAGAATGGTTGTACCAAAGGGGTCAACTGCAATGCCAAGCAGTTGACGATTCCTACGCGGGTGAATAACACCATGACGGCTTATTATGGCCGCCTGCAGGCTGGTACGGCAGCGGGCCTGGCCTCGGCGCCGCTGGCCATTCCACTGCAGATGCAATATTACGAAGGGGGCAACTGGCTGCAAAACAAGGAAGATAAATGTACCCAGCTCTCTTTGGCCAATCAGGGGTTCACTTTCCTCAATCCGAGTCAGACCTTTGATGCGGCGACTCGCGAGCTGAATCTGGGGGCGGGTCGCAAGATCAAGCTGGGGTTGGGTAGTTCTGCACCGGGTGGGGATGCTGCACTGGCGAAGGACGGGGAGATCCTGTTCCACTTTGCCAAGCCGGACATCTCGGTGCGTATCCCCTACAAGGTCGAATTGGCAAAACAGCCGTCGCAGCCCCTCTGGTTGTCTGACCCAACGAGTGCCAATGACGGCAACCTGCAAGGTGAGGCCATTTTCGGCTCCAGCCGGGGTAATGACAGAATTATTTATCGGCGCGAAGTATTGCAGTAATTGATGTGTAAGGGGGGTTGGCTCAACAGCATCCCCCTAAATCCTTGTTTATTAGTGTTTGCAAGCGTGTGCGAGTGAGTGATGACTCGCATTTTTGTCGCGCCTGATTGATTGGCGACAGTTTGAGCGCTTGCCCATTGGGGTGGGCATTGGTAAAGTTAGCCGGTTTTCTGCACCTCCAAATTCTTAGGATTTCCCGTAGCCATGTTCAAAAAGCTCAGAGGCGTCTTTTCCAACGATCTGTCGATCGATTTGGGAACTGCCAACACCCTGATCTATGTAAAAGATCAAGGGATCGTCCTTAACGAACCCTCAGTTGTCGCCATTCGCCAAGAGCGCGGGAACGCCAAATCGGTCGCTGCTGTCGGTCATGCCGCCAAGCAGATGCTGGGCCGTACCCCGGGCAACATTTCCGCAATCCGCCCGATGAAAGATGGCGTGATCGCCGATTTCTACGTGACCGAGAAGATGCTGCAGCACTTCATCAAACAGGTTCACGACAACAACTATTTCCGCCCCAGCCCGCGCGTGCTGGTGTGTGTACCGTGCGGTTCAACCCAGGTTGAGCGTCGCGCCATCAAGGAGTCCGCACTGGGCGCCGGTGCCCGCGAGGTCTACCTGATCGATGAGCCTATGGCTGCTGCCATAGGTGCCGGCCTGCCGGTATCCGAAGCGACCGGTTCCATGGTGGTTGATATCGGTGGTGGTACCACTGAAGTGGCCATCATCTCTCTGAACGGTGTGGTCTACTCCCAGTCAGTCCGTATCGGTGGCGACAAGTTTGACGAAGCGATCATCAGCTACGTTCGTCGCAACTACGGCAGCCTGATCGGTGAAGCCACTGCCGAGCGCATCAAGCACGAGATCGGCTCCGCCTATCCGGGCGAAGAGGTGCGCGAGATTGAAGTCCGTGGTCGCAACCTGGCTGAAGGTGTACCGCGCAGCTTCACTCTCAACTCCAACGAAATTCTGGAAGCGCTGCAAGAGCCGTTGTCCGGTATCGTGGCTGCCGTCATGGTGGCGCTGGAGCAGTCTCCGCCGGAACTGGCTTCCGACATCTCCGAGCGCGGCATGGTGCTGACAGGTGGTGGCGCACTGCTGAAAGATATCGACCGTCTGCTGATGGAAGAGACCGGCATTCCTGTCGTCGTGGCCGAAGATCCCCTCACCTGTGTGGCCCGTGGCGGCGGCAAGGCGCTGGAGTTGATCGATATGCACGGTGGCGATCTGTTCCACTACGAATAAGACCCAAAGCCGGCCAGCGTGCCGGCTCTTTTTTGACGACCCATGAAACCCATTTTTGGTAGAGGCCCTTCGCTTCAGTTACGGTTGTTTCTCGCCGTCATCATCTCCATCGCTGCCATCGTCGCGGATTCCCGCTTCGGTGTGTTTACCCATGTCCGCGTCTACCTCAGTTCGTTAGTCAGTCCCCTGCAATACATGGCCAATGCGCCGGGTACCCTGCTCGACACCATGTCGACCCAGGTGCAGACCCGTGCCGATCTCATCGAGCAGACCAAGCAGCAGGAGCAACAGCTGTTTACCCTGCGGGCCCGTCTGCTCAAAATGGATCAGCTGGAGCACGAGAACCAGCGGCTGCGTGAGCTGCTGGGTTCGCCGGTGCACAAGGAGTCCCGCAAGATGGTGGCCGAGCTGCTGTCGGTGGATTCCGACCCCTTCAGCCATCAGGTGCTGATCAACAAGGGGGCGCTGGATGGCGTCTACAACGGTCAGGCGGTGATCAACGATCAGGGTGTGATTGGTCAGGTGCTCCACGTGGGCTCCACCACCAGTCGCGTGCTGCTGATCACCGACTCCAGCCACGGTATTCCGGTGCGGGTGCTGCGCAACGACTTGCGCGCCATTGCTTCCGGCAGTGGCGAGCTCGATAAGCTTGAGCTGCGCAACCTGCCGCGCAATACCGATATTCAGGTGGGTGATCTGCTGGTCACTTCCGGTCTGGGTGGCCGCTTCCCGGAAGGTTATCCGGTGGCGACCGTGACCCGCTCCGAGTATGTGGAGGGCAAGCCCTTCGCCCAGGTCGAGGCCAAGCCGCTGGTGGAGCTGGACAGACTGCGCTATCTGCTGCTGCTGTGGACCGACAAGAAGCCTGAAGTACATGATGAGGATGGCGAACGGGCGGCTCCCGCTGCGTCCGCCGCAGGAGCCACCCGCTGATGCTAGAACCCGCCAGCGGCAGGATCTGGATCTGGATCTCGATCCTGCTGGCCTTGAGCCTGTCGATCCTGCCGCTTCCTTTTGAATTTGACCCCTTCCGTCCGGACTGGCTGGCCATGGTGCTCATTTACTGGGCGCTGGCCTTGCCGCACCGGACCAACGTCGGCACCGCCTGGGTGGCGGGCCTGCTGCTGGATGTGCTGCTTGGCAGCACCCTCGGTGTGCGGGCGATGGCGATGGCCATTACCACCTATCTGGCGGCCTTCCAGTTCCAGAAGATCCGCAACTTCTCCCTCTGGCAGCAGGCACTGATCATCGGTGGCCTCTCGCTGGTGGGTAAAATGACGGTATTCTGGGCCGAGCATCTGTTCAGCCAGGCCAGTCTCAACTTCTCCTACTTTTGGTCGACGTTGACGACGATGCTAATATGGCCCTGGGTGTTTCTGGTGCTGCGCAAGGTGCGGCGCCGCTTCAATATCAGGTAAATATGAACAAAAACAACGAACCACAACTCTATCTCGCCTCGGCTTCTCCCCGTCGCCGTGAACTGCTGACCCAGATTGGCTACCGCTTCGAGGTGCTGAAACTGGATGTGCCCGAGCAGCGGGAAGAGGGTGAAAAGGCGCAGGATTACGTCTGCCGCCTCGCCCGTGACAAGGCGATGGCGGGCGTGGCGTGTGCGCCGACGGCGTTGCCGGTGCTGGGTGCCGACACCATAGTGGTGCTGGGCGACCGGGTGCTGGAGAAACCGTCCGATCTGCTGGATGCCAAAGATATGCTGGAGTCCCTCTCCGGCAAGGTGCATCAAGTAATGACGGCGGTAGCGCTGGCCAGCAAGGATCGTTGTGACGTGCGTCTGGTCACCACCAACGTGGCGTTTCGCAAGCTGGACGAGGCCGAGATCGAGGCCTACTGGCAGACCGGTGAGCCCTGTGACAAGGCCGGGGCTTATGGCATACAGGGTATTGCGGGCAAGTTTGTCAGCCGCATCGAGGGGAGCTATAGCGCCGTGGTCGGCCTGCCCCTGCTGGAGACAGACCTGCTGATCAAGCATCATCTGGAACAGCTCAAATAATTTCCCGTCAGCTGTGCTCTGCTGCGTTTCTCCCTTGCGCGCGTTGTACCGGATTGGCTCTATAGAATTCAAAACTGGAACAGGCAAGGTTACTTATGTCGGTAGAACTGCTGGTTAACGTTACCCCCTCCGAAACCCGGGTCGCTCTGGTCGAAAACGGTCTGCTGCAGGAAGTGCATGTAGAACGTCAGGCCAAACGCGGCATTGTGGGCAATATCTACAAAGGCAAGATCAGTCGGGTGCTGCCCGGCATGCAGGCGGCATTCGTCGATATCGGCATGGACAAGGCGGCTTTTTTGCACGCCTCCGATATTGTGCCGCACACCGAGTGTGTGGCGGTGAAGGAGAAGGAGCAGTTTCAGGTCGGCAACATCGCCGAGCTGGTGCGTCAGGGGCAGGACATCATGGTGCAGGTGGTGAAAGATCCGCTGGGTACCAAGGGTGCCCGTCTCACTACCGATATCACCCTGCCATCCCGCTATCTGGTCTTTATGCCGGGCAGTGCCCACGTCGGCGTCTCCCAGCGCATCGAGTCCGAAGCAGAGCGGGAGCGCCTCAAGCGTACCGTAGCTGGCTATGTGGACGAGCTGGGTGGCTACATCATCCGCACCGCCGCCGAAGGGGTGGGGGAGCAGGAGCTGGAGCAGGATGCGGCCTTCCTGAAGCGCCTGTGGCGCAAGATCCTCGAGCGCAAGCAGAAGTATCCACCCTGCAAGATCCTCTACGAGGATCCCAGTCTGGCATTCCGGGTAGTGCGCGACTTCGTCGGTGCCGAGCTCGACAAGATCCGAGTTGACTCGCGCCAGAGCTTCGATCAGCTCAAGCGCTTCACCGAAGAGTACGTGCCTGAGCTGGCCAGCAAGCTGGAGTACTACCCCGGCGAGTCGCCGATCTTCGATCTCTACGACGTGGAGAACGAGATCCAGCGGGCGCTGGAGCGCAAGGTAGAGCTGAAATCCGGCGGCTACCTCATCATCGACCAGACCGAAGCCATGACTACGGTGGATATCAACACCGGCGCCTTCGTCGGCCATCGCAATCTGGAAGAGACCATCTTCAACACCAACGTTGAGGCGACGGCGGCCATCGCCCGCCATCTGCGCCTGCGCAATCTCGGCGGCATCATCATCATCGACTTCATCGACATGCAGTCGGAAGATCACCGCCGTCGGGTGCTGCACAGTCTGGAGCAGGCGCTGTCAAAGGATCGCGCCAAGACCAACGTCAATGGCTTCTCCCAGTTGGGTCTGGTGGAGATGACCCGCAAGCGCACCCGCGAGAGTCTGGAGCATGTGCTCTGCTCCGAGTGCCCCGAGTGCAAGGGGCGCGGCCGGGTCAAGACGGTGGAGTCGGTCTGCTTCGAGATCCTGCGGGAGATCATCCGGGTCAATCGTGCCTACGATGCGGATCAGTTCACCGTCTATGCGGCACCGGCCGTGGCCGACTACCTCCATGGCGAGGAGTCCCACAGTCTGGCGGAGCTGGAAGTGTTCATCGGCAAGCAGGTGCGGGTAGTGAGCGAACCCCTCTGTGGTCAGGAGCAGTTCGACGTGGTGATGATGTAATTGGTCTATCGCTGGCTGAGTCGGGGCTGGTTGGCCCTGGGGGTTCTGTTCGTACTGCTGGCCATGCTGGTCACGCTTGTACGGGTTGGTGGCCCTTTGCTGAATCAATACCGGGAGAGTCTGATCCACACTCTGCTGGGCGATTCGCAGCTCAAGGTCAGCGTGGAGCAAGTGGGGCTGGACTGGACACAGTCCGGGCCCGCGCTCGAACTGCAGCAACTCGCCATCGCCCCGGATTCGGGGCGTTTTACCGTACAGCTCGGCAAAGCCTGGGTGCACCTCGATTTCTGGCGCACCATTAACGAGCTAAAGCCGGTGTTTGGCGAGCTGATCCTGAGCGATGGCGATATCACCATCGATTTGCGCCAACCGGCTGACGACAGCCCCTCCGGCGATCCCCAGCAGGGAGCCCTGCTGCGCTTTCTGCTGACCCAGCTCTCCACCTTCGATGTGCACAACACCCGCCTTAGCGTCACCACCTCCCTCGGTGATCTGCGTGCCCTCGACATCGCCCAACTGCGCTGGCAGAACCGTGGCAAGCGCCATCAGGGGGTCGGCAAGGCTTATCTCATCAACGGGGTGGGCGAGAGCACCCTCGATCTGATTCTGGATGTGGACGCCCCGACAGCCCGGCTCGATCGCCTCAAGGGTCAGCTCTATCTGGGGGCCCGCCAGCTCGATATCACCCCGACCCTGGCCAAAATCCATGCGGGCGAACCCAAGGTTGCCGGTCAGCTCGACTTCCAGCTCTGGAGCGAGTTTGACAGCGGCAAGCTGGGCAATACCCTGCTGGCGTTTGGCAACAACTACCTGATCTGGAAGGATCCCAAGAAAGGGGATATGCACCGTTTCGGCCTCGATGGTGGCAAGATCCAGCTGCGCCGTGAGGGTACCGACTGGCAACTGGCCAGCCACAACGTCACCTTCAAGCTGGACGGCAAACCCTGGTTGCAGAGCCGCTTGCAGCTGGAGCGGATCGGGGATCGGGTGCAGGGCTATCTGCCCAGCATAGAGTTCGACAAGATCACCCAGATCAGTCAGCTGGTCTCGGCGCTCTACCCCACACTCTGCGAGACCCTGCGCCAGACCAATCCGCAGGGTTCGGTGCAGGATCTGACGCTGCTGGCCAATGCCGACTGGCAGGAGCTCTCCCTCAGCGGCCGCTTCAGCAAGGTGCGCCTCAAGGCGTGGCAGGATATACCCGGGATGCAGGATCTCAACGGTGAGTTCTGGCTTACCCCGACCGGCGGTAGCGCCAGATTGGCGCTGGCGAATGACAAGGTGGATCCCGCCCGTCACTTCAAGGAGCCGATCCCGGTCGACCACTTCTCGGCACGCCTCGACTGGTGGCGTGAGGAACAGGGCTGGGTGCTCTACGGGCAGGATATCGCGCTGGATAACCCGGATCTGACCCTGGCCAGCCGTTTCCGCCTCGATCTGTTCGAGCACCCTTTCCTCGCGCTGACCGGTCGCATCGATGTGAAGAATGCGGGCCATGCGGATCGCTACTTCCCGCTGCAGGCGATGGACAAGGGGCTGGTGGATTACCTGAGCGGCGCCATCAAGGGGGGCAAGGCCAAGGGGGCCGACCTGCTCTGGTATGGGGAGTTTCGGGATTTCCCCTACGACAACGGCAAGGGCATCTTCCAGGTGGCGGTGCCGCTGGAGCAGGCGACCTACGAGTTCTTCCCCGGTTGGCAACCGCTTACCGACCTGCAGATCGATCTCTTGTTCCAGAATGCCGGTCTCGATATGCGCAGCCGCTCCACCAAACTTGGCAAGGCGAGCTCCGACTCGGTGCATGCCTGGATCCCGGATCTCTCCCCCGGCGCCCACCTCTATGTGGATGCCAAGGTGCAGGGGGAGGGCAAGGCCATCAGCGACTACCTGCAGGACTCCCCGCTGGGTAGTTCGGTGGGACAGGCGCTGCGGGAGATCGAGATCCGCGGCTCGATGGCCGGTTCGGTCAAGCTCGATATTCCTCTCGATGGCGAGAGCGAGGTCAAGGCGAGCGGCGATGCCACCTTCAGCAACAACAAGGTGCGGGTCGCCAGTCTGGACCTGCCGCTGGAGAAGGTGCAGGGGCGCCTCGAATATGACAACCAGCAGACCCGCTTCAGCAACCTCAAGGCGAGCCTGTGGAACCAGCCGCTGACCCTCGACTATCAGGGGCGCCAGCATCCGGATCACTATCAGGTCGACCTCGATTTCAAGGGGCAGTGGGATAGTCGCCGCCAACCCGCCGCCATCTCTTCATTCGGCATTCTCAACGGCCGCAGTAACTGGGGCGGCAAGCTCGGGTTGACCCTGCCCGACAGCAAGCCATTCAGCTTCCAGCTGGCGCTCGACTCCAACTTGCAGGGGATGGGGCTGGATCTGCCGCTGCCGCTGGCCAAGAGCAGCGCCAGCCGGCTGCCGCTCAAGGTGATCGCCCGTGGCCGGGATGGCAGCGCCGACATTCGTGCCGTGCTGGGGGCTGATGTGGATATGCAGACCCGACTGGTCTACGGCGAAGGGGTGCCTTATCTCAGTCGGGTGCGAGTCGATGTGGGTCAGCCGGGCGCCCGGGTAATGCGCGATGCCCCCATGCTGCTTGCCATCAACCAGCAGGAGGCCGATGTCGGTGGCTGGCTGGCGCGACTCAAGCAGTGGTTGCCAGCGCAGAACCAGACCGGCAATGCGGTGGTCGGCCCCGCCTTCCTGCCGCAGGAGTGGTGGGTGGATGGGCAACTGGCTCGCGCCTATATCGGCAGTGCCACCCTCAAGGCGGCGCGTTTCACCGTGGGGCCGACCAATCAGGCGACCGAGGTGATGATCGACAGCCCCGATGTGATGGGGGTGATCCGCTTGCCCGCAGTGGCCAATCGCCCGGTGGATGCCAAGTTTGCCCGCATCTACTGGTCCGGCAAGAGTTCGGATCTCAGCCCGGATCCCGATGCCAAACAGGACAACGCCATCATGGCATCCATCCCCTGGTTGAAGGTGAGCTGCGTCGATTGCCGCTTTGGCGAGCTACCTCTTGGGGAAGTGAAAGGGGAGCTGGTGCCCGGCGCCAACAAGGTGACCCTCAAGGGGCTGGATGTGCGGCTGGCGGGGAGTCAGCTCACCGGCAGCGTCGACTGGCTGGCCGATGGAAACCGGATGGAGACCCGCGCCCGTGGCAAGCTGACCAGCAACAACAGCGAACTGCTGCTCAAGCGGCTCGGCTACACCTCGCCCATCGGCGATGCCCCCGGCTCCCTCGCTTTTGATCTGAACTGGCAGGATGTGCCCTATCGCCCGAGCCTGCCGACTCTGGGGGGAAGTGCCAACTATCAGCTGGAGGGTGGCACCCTGCGGGAGGTCAACGACAAGGGGGCGCGACTGCTCTCCCTGCTCAGCCTCGATTCCCTGCTGCGCAAACTGCGGCTCGATTTTCGCGATGTGTTCGACAAGGGCTTCTACTTCGAATCTATGTCCGCCTCTGCCACCATCAAGCAGGGGCTGGTCAGCAACGATGATTTCTATATGAAGGGGGCGGCAGGCAACCTGCGCGGCGAGGGGATCGCCGATCTGGTGCGCTGGCGGCTCGACTACGAGCTGAGCTTCTCCCCCAATCTGGGGGGCACCCTGCCGGTGGTGGCGGCCTTCTCCATCACGCCGGTCACGGGTCTCTATGTGCTGGCCCTCTCCAAACTGCTGGAGCCGGTAGTGGATGTGGTGACCCGCATCGATTTTCGCATCTCGGGCCCGCTCGACGCACCCAAGCTGATCGAGGCGGGGCGCGATCGCGCGCGCATCAAGCTCAACCAGCAGCAGAAAGAGGCGGTAGATGCCGTTGCCCCCAGCCTGCCGACCCAAGAGGTGACCCCTTTCCTGCTGAGCCCCAAACACGCAGGGCCGGCTCAGCGCTGAACGAGCGGCCCGGCACCATCACAAGGAGTGAGCCATGATCCGACATATCCTGCTGATCGCCTTCAAGCCGGACGCCCAGCCTGCCCAGATAGATGCGGTGCGTACCGCCTTTCTCGCCATTCCCCATCAGGTCAGCGGCGTGACCGCCGTGGAGTGGGGGGAGAATGACAGCCCGGAGGGGAGGGATGATGGCTTTACCCACAGCGTGCTGATGACCTTCGCCGACGAAGCGGCCCGCCAGCGCTATCTGCCCCATCCTGATCACGATGCCCTCAAGGCCATCTTTCGCCCGGTGCTGGAGCGCATCATAGTGCTGGATTACACCCTGCAGGCAGGGGATCGGGTTGTGTCAGAGGGGCCGTTATGATGGTGGATGAGCACTGGGCTGCCATCCCGCCACTGCAGCGCGCACTGCTGGAATCGGTGATGCAACATGGCGCAGCCCATCCTGCGATTGATGCCGGGGTAGTGGTTGGGTCGCTCGCCAAGGGCAAGGCAGACCGGGTATCCGATGTCGATCTCTTGTTGCTGGCCGAGCCTGGCTTCCATAAGCAGGGAGACGAACTGGTGCGCACCATTGTGGGGGATCGGCCCATCTTTCACTGCTGGCAAGGAAGACATGAAGAGGTCTGTTCATACTGGCGCTTCATATTCCTCGACATGACCAGCATCGAGATCCACATCCTTGATCGGGGGGCTGAGTTCCCCCTTGCCAAACCTTATTTGCCACTGTTCGATAAAACTTCCTCCCTTGGTGCGCTTGAGGTTTCTGGCCCTGCCCCAAGCCATTGGGACTTTCCTGCCTATATGGCTGAAGGGGATGGGCTGGTGTGGGAGTTGTTCGATTGCCTCAAATGGGCGGAGCGGGGGCAGCGGGGATTGGTCAGGCATCATCTTCGCAAGTTGCTGGCAGAAATGGATAAAGACCCGAATATTGTGGATCGCGATTAATGCGGACAAGGAGAACGTCATGTGGTTAGCCGCAATACAGCTGGTATCTGGCCGTCACTGGCAGGATAACCGGGAGCAGATCGCCGCTGAACTGGCGGCCTTGCCCAAAGAGCGGCCGCTGCTGGTGCTGTTGCCGGAGAACTTTGCCCTGTTTGGCGAACGGCAGGGTTATCTGGATGGGGCCGAGACCATAGGTGAGGGCCCGATCCAGCAGCAGCTGGCCGAATGGGCACGAGATTACGGCATCTGGCTGGTGGCCGGGGCTATGCCGACAAGAATGCCGACCACCATCGCAGGTTCCGACCATATCCACACCAGCTCGCTGGTGTTTGACCCCAGCGGTGAGCTCAGGGGCCAATACCACAAGATCCACCTGTTCGACGTGGATGTGGCGGACAATCACGGTCGCTACCGTGAGTCGGAGACCTTCAGCCCGGGGGAGGCGCCTGTGTTGGTGGACTCTCCCTTTGGTCCCCTCGGCCTCTCGATCTGTTATGATCTGCGCTTTCCCGAGCTCTACCGCCAGTTGGCCCGTGCCGGTGCCCGCGTGCTGCTGGTGCCTGCCGCCTTTACCGCCGTGACCGGCGAGGCGCACTGGGAGCCGCTGCTGCGGGCTCGAGCTATCGAAAACCAGTGCTACGTAGTCGCTGCCAATCAGGGCGGCACTCACGAGACAGGGCGCCAGACCTGGGGCCACAGCATGGTGATCGACCCCTGGGGTCGGGTGCTGGCGAGCAAAGAGTCCGGGCGCGGCACAGTGCTGGCGAAGATGGAGCCCGGGCTTATCGATGAATTGAAACGCACCATGCCAGTGCTACAACACGCCCGTTTGCTCTGATGGTGTGGTGAAAAATTGAAACGCAGCCGTTTTCCCGTGCTGGAGCATGCCCGTTTGTTGTGATGGTGTGGCTTGTTGCCAACCCGTCAGCAAGACGATTTAAAACAGCTCGTTACGAGAGTGGAGAAGAAGATTGAGTCTATTGAGCCAGGTTAGTGCCTCCCTGTTGGCCCCGAACGACCTCGACGAAGGGCGCCTGCAGCAGTTGCTCGGCAGCCTGATGAGTCATCAGGTGGAGTTCGGCGATCTCTATTTCCAGCGCAGCTGGCACGAGTCCTGGATGCTGGAAGATGGCATCGTCAAGGATGGCAGCTATAACATCGATCAGGGGGTCGGAGTGCGCGCCGTCAGCGGTGAGAAGACCGGTTTCGCTTACTCGGACGAGCTGAGCCTGCTGGCGCTGCAACAGTCGGTGACTGCCGCTCGCGGCATCGCCGCCGCGGGTGCTCACGGCAAGGTGAAGGCGTGGGCCCGCACCGAAGCGAACCTGCTCTATCCGGCCATGGATCCGCTGCAGACCCTCGACAAGCACCAGAAGATCGCCCTGCTGGAGCAGATGGACAAGTTCGCCAGAAGTCTGGATCCCGCCATCAATCAGGTGATGGCCTCCATCAGCGGCGTCTACGAAGAGGTGCTGGTGGCCGCGACCGACGGCACCCTGGCCGCCGATGTGCGCCCGTTGGTGCGTCTGTCGGTGACCGTGATCGCCGAGAAGGGCGATCGCCGCGAGCGTGGCAGTGCCGGTGGCGGTGGCCGCTTTGGTTACGACTGGTTCCTCGAACTGGACGGGCTGGAGAGCCGCGCTTTTGGCTATGTGCGTGAAGCTGTGCGTCAGGCGCTGGTCAATCTGGAAGCCATCGACGCGCCAGCCGGTACCATGCCGGTGGTGTTGGGATCCGGTTGGCCCGGCGTGCTGCTGCACGAAGCGGTAGGTCATGGTCTGGAGGGGGATTTCAACCGCAAGGGATCTTCCGCGTTTGCCGGTCGCATCGGCGAGCAGGTGGCCTCCAAACACTGCACCATCGTCGATGACGGCACTTTGCCGGGTCGGCGTGGATCCGTCTCCATCGATGACGAGGGCACACCGGGTGGCTACAACGTGCTGATCGAGAACGGCATCCTCAAGGGTTACCTGCAGGATAAGCAGAACGCCCGTCTGATGGGGGTGCCACTCACCGGCAACGGTCGCCGCGAATCCTACGCCGCCATGCCGATGCCGCGCATGACCAACACCTATATGCTGGCGGGTCAGTATGATCCGGCCGAGATCATCGCCTCGGTGAAGAAGGGCATTTATGCCCCCAACTTCGGTGGCGGTCAGGTGGACATCACCTCCGGCAAGTTTGTCTTCTCTGCCTCCGAGGCTTACCTCATCGAGGATGGCAAGATCACCGCTCCCATCAAGGGCGCGACCCTGATCGGCAACGGCCCCGAGGCGATGAGCCAGGTCTCCATGGTGGGTAGCGACCTTGCGCTGGATCGCGGTGTTGGCATCTGCGGCAAGGAGGGGCAGAGCGTGCCGGTCGGTGTCGGCCAGCCCACCCTCAAACTGGACCAGCTCACCGTGGGTGGCACCCAGTAAGCCTCGACGCAGAACAAGAACAGAGAGAAACCATGCTTACCCTGTCGAAAATATCCAATATCAGGAGCCAGCTCTCCCCCAGCGAGCTCAAGATTGCCGATTACATCCTCTCCTGTCCGGAACAGGTGACCCACTTCTCCTCTCAGGAGCTGGCCCAGCAGGCGGAGGTGAGCCAGTCGAGCATAGTGAAGTTCACTCAGAAGATCGGGTTCAAGGGCTTCACCGCCTTCAAGCTGGCGGTCAGCGAGGATCTGGGGCGCAAGCATGCCATCAAGACCGACAATGTCGGTGATCTCTACAATGGCATCGGGCGAGACGATGACCTGGAGACCATGGCCAAGAAGCTGGCGCAGGAGAAGATAAATTCTATCATCGAGACCACTCAGGCTCTCGACAGTGCTCTGCTGAAGCAGGTACTCGACACCATAGATGGCGCTGGGCGGGTACAGCTGGTGGGGATTGGCGGTTCGGCACTGACCGCCAAGGATCTCTGGTACAAGTTGCTCAAGATCGGTGTAACTACCCTGTTTGCCCAGGATAGCCATGTGCAGATCTCCATCGCCCAGACCCTTGGACCGGGTGATGTGCAGCTGGTCATCTCCTATTCTGGCGCCAGCCGTGATGTGCTGGCGGCGGCCGAGCTGGCCAAGCGCAATGGTGCCACCCTGATTGCCGTGACTTCGTTCCGGCAAACCCAGTTGCGCCAGATGGCCGACATGGTGCTGGATACGGTGGCGGAGGAGAACGAACTGCGTATCTCTTCTATCTCCTCCCGTACCGCCCAGAACACCATTACCGACATCCTGTTCCTCGGCCTGGTGCAGCGCAGAGACGAGCGAGCCTGGGCTCTGATCGACGGAACCCGGGATGCCATCGACCGACTCAACAAGGAGTGATGCCTGTTCTCCCGCAACATCATCCGTACAACAAAAAACCACCTGAACAGGTGGTTTTTTGTTGTCTGCTAGAGGTCAAGGGCCCAGCGGATAAAGGCTTTACGCTGCTTGGCATCGGCCGCCAGATAGAGTTCCCGCAGGGTTGCATCCGCCTGCTCCGGCGTAAGTGCCGAAGCTGTATGAGTGGTAGTTGCGGCTTGTGTTGCGAAAATGGGGGCCGAGCTCACTGTTGGCGTATGGCTTGCCAACAGGGCCTGGTAATCGGTGCCCAGACCATCCTGGCTGCGTGGCAGGGCTTGCAGTGTCAGCGGCTGTGATATGCCCTTTCCGTCACTCAGCCGCAGGGCCGGGCTGGCGGCAAACTGGCGGATAGCCGAGGAGCTGGTCAGCACCGGGGTGGTCAGTTGCAGCGTCCCTTGTGATGGTGCTGTAAGGGTAACCAGCAGAGGAGCCGAGGTCACGCGTCCCTGGCTCTCGTTGGTGGAGCGAGGGTCACTTGGGCTGTCAAAGCGCACCAGCAGTCGGGACTCTCCCGCCGGGAGCTCAATGATCCGGGTGAAGGCCGAGGGTTTGCCCTGCGGCGAGGCGAGCAGGGTGAGGGTATCGGCCAGCTCCAGTCGGGCGGCCGTGGCCGGTACGCTGAACAGCAGGGCAAACAGGGGGGATAATAGTAGGGGAGAGAGCAGGGAGGATCGTGCCATCATAAGACTCCATGAAGGAGCCGGCCCGCAGGCCGGCAACCAGATCAGAATTCGTAGCGCAGGCCGAGGTGGTAGAAGCTCTCGCTGTTGCTGCTGCCACCAAAGCTGGTGATGGTGCTACCAGCTAGACCATCGTCACCATTGCGGATCACATAGGCACTGTAGAGGGAAGAGCGCGGGGTGAGCTTGTATTGCAGCTCCAGCGTAGTATCGCGCAGTGCCATCTGGTCGCCACCCTCGTTGACGAGGTGACGATAGCCTGCGCGGGCCGCCCACTTCTGGTTGATGTCATATACCGCGGTCAGTTCCCACACCTTGTCTTCACTGTCGGCACGGCCATTGCGATAGGTCACCTGATCCTTGCTATAGAGGGCACCCAACATCAGAGGGCCGAGATAGTAGCGGGTACCGATCCCGGCGAAGCGATATTCATCGGCATTGGGATCGACCTTGCTGCCACTGCTCTGAGCGGCTTTGGTCTGTTGATATGCCACGACCGGAGCCAGTTTGCCTGCATTGCCCAGATCGAAGGTGTAGCGCAGGGCGCCGTTGTAGCCGTAATCAAGATCCGAGGTACCGTTACCAAGGATGTAGGCGAGCGAGAGATCCAGATTGCCGAGGCTGTTCTGGTACTGCAGGGTGCCATCCTGACGGAACACCTGCACGGCGGTGGAGTCCACCTTGCTGGCCTGACGAGCCATGGAGACATCAGAGGCGGCAAACACATCGCCAATATCGGTGAACATGATGAGGCCGGAAGAGACGCGCCCGCCGGTCACCTTGCCCCACTGGCCACCGTCGATCCCGGCCCAGACGTAACGGGCAGTGAGGTCGCTGCTGTTCTTCTGTACGTTGTTGGCGTATTCGGCTGCATTGACCTGATATTGTGCCATGCCGATCACTGCGACATCGTCATTGACGGTCTGGCGGGCGGTAAAGCCTATACGGCCATCGAAGTCACCCTGATCATTGCTGCTCTTCTTGTCGGAAATATTGAAGCCAAGACGGCCGTAGAGGTCGACGTTGGAGCCATCGTCAGCCTGATAGATGACGGCCGCATGAGCGGAACCTGTGCCGAGCAGCGCGGGAAGAATCAGAGCAAGCATGGATTTTTTCATTTTTTATCGTTCCTGTACGGGCTCTGTGCCAGAGCCGGGATGAGTTTGGCCATGACCCCGATTGCTCGGGGCCAGACCTTGGCTAGAAATCCGTAGGAGGGATTAACTCAGATCGACGTTCTTGCAGCCGAACATCAGGGTGAAGAGGTAGCCGCCGAGGTAGGCGACGGCGAGGCCGACCGCATAGACCATCATGCCGGGGAAGATCCCCTGGGCGGAGGTCATCAGCGGCAGGGCGACAATACCGGATGGTCCAAAGACGGTGTTGAGGCCGACCGGCAGACCCAGCCAGGAGATCAGGCCAACCACGAAGCCGCCCAGCGAACCACCGCAGCAGGCGGTGATAAAGGGTTTGACCCGCGGCAGGGTGACGCCGTAGATGAGCGGCTCACCGACCCCCAGAATGCCTGGAATGATGGTGCCCTTCACCTGAGTGCGCAGTAGGGAATCCTTGCCTGCCCGGCTGTAGAGCGCCAGCGCAGCCCCTACCTGTCCGGCACCGGCCAGCGCCAGGATAGGAAACAGGGAGTTGAAGCCCTGGGCATCCATCAGCGCAAAGTAGACGGGAACGAACCCCTGATGGATACCGAACATCACCGAGATGAGGAACAGGCCAGCCAGAATAGCGGTACCGAACGGGTTGCCATTGAGGTTGATGAAGAGCCAGGACATGCCGTTATAGAGCTGCACGCCGAGGGGCATGATCAGGATAAAGGTGACGGCTCCCATGATCAGCAGGGTGATGCAGGAAGTGAGGATCATATCCAGACTGTCCGGCATGAAACGGCGAACCTGGCGCTCAACCGAGGCGCCTATGATGCATGCGATCAGCACGCCTATGATGTTGCCGCGGGG
>NZ_QAJD01000164.1:41578-42317 GCF_003061465.1 Aeromonas sp. HMWF017 | reverse complement strand
CGGGAGGCGAGGGGAAACTGAACAGCTCCAGCTGGCTGCCGTCCGGCAGGGCCAGATCCAGTTTCCATGACTGGCGTGCTTCGCGCAGGGTCTCGGCGATGATGGGCAGCCCCAGCACCTCGTGGTAGAAGTGGCGCGAGCGTGGGTAATCGCTGGCGATGATGGCCACATGGTGGATGGCGTCAAACAGCGGAAAGGTCATGGTGTTTCCTTGTCAGCAGCATAGTGAACGGGCAGCCTGCGCTGCCCGTGTCGTTGATCTAGTTGAAGAAACCGCCGAACCAGTCATCCAGTGCACTGCGCGGCGACGCACTGCTGGCGCAACCGGCCGGGGAGCCCATGGTGGATGCCTTGGCCGGCACCTGCAGGCTGCCTGGACAGTCGCTGGTGACGCGGGTGCCGCTGGCGCGGGAGAAGTTGGCCCAGGTGACCCCTTCCGGCATCTTCAATCCCAGACTGTTGACGCCGCGCTGGCTCATGTAGCCGCTAAAGAGCTGCAGAGCACCGCTGGCACCGGTCAAGCCCGCCGGGGTGTTGTCGTCGCGACCGACCCAGATACTGACCAGTTCGTTGTTGTCCATCCCGGCAAACCAGGAGTCGCGCAGCTCGTTGGTGGTACCTGTCTTGGCCGCCATGGTGGCGCCGGGGAACTTGGCACTGAGCGCGCGGGCCGTGCCCTGACTCACCGTCTTGGTCATGGCGAACAGGGTCAGCCAGCTTGCTTGCTGGTCGGTGACCC
>NZ_QAJD01000164.1:27311-41568 GCF_003061465.1 Aeromonas sp. HMWF017 | reverse complement strand
TGGCGAACAGGGTCAGCCAGCTTGCTTGCTGGTCGGTGACCCGCTTGGCGGTCTGATCATGCTGATAGAGCAGGCTGCCATCTCCGTTCACCACGGCGCGAATGGCCGACAGCGGCTGGGTCAGCCCCTGATTGGCGATGGGCAGATACATCTGGTTCACCTCCAGCGGGGAGAGGGCCACCGCCCCCAGCACCAGCGACGGGTAGGGCTGGATCTCCTGCTGGACTCCCAGCTTGTGCAGGGTGTCGACTACCTTCTCCAGCCCCACCTGCAGACCCAGATTGACGGTCGGCACGTTGAGTGAGCTGGCCAGTGCATCCATCAGCGGCACGCTCTGGCGGAACTTGCGATCGTAGTTTTGCGGCGTCCAGACCTGACCATCCTGACCGCGAATGCGGATCGGCTGATCTTTGAGCGGGGTCGCCAGGGTCAGGCCGTTGGAGAGGCCGGTGAGGTAGACCGCCGGTTTCACCAGCGAGCCGATCTGGCGGCGGGCATCCAGCGCCCGGTTGAACCCGGCGTAGCGGGGATCGCGGCCACCCACCAGCGCGACGACTTCGCCCTTATGCCAGTCGGAGACCACCATGGCCGCCTCCAGCTTCTTCTTGCCGCGCAGTTTCTCGATATCGGCGAGGCCCGATTCGACAGCCCGCTCGGCCGCGTGCTGGGCGATGGGGTCGAGGCTGGTGAAGATCTTGAGGCCGGACTGCTTGAGCAGATCGGCGCCGAAGCGGCTCTGGATTTCCCGCTTGAGCAGCCCCATAAAAGCCGGGGTGCGGCCATAGCTCATCTGGCCGCGGGCGATGATGCCGAGGGGCTGGCGGCTGGCCAACTCATATTCGGCCTGGGTCAGGCTGCCGTGATCCATCAGCAGCTTCAGCACCAGATCACGGCGGGTCTTGGCCCGCTCCGGGAAGCGCCATGGGTCGTAATAGGAGGGGCCCTTCACCAGACCGACCAGCAGGGCGACCTGATCGATATCCAGCTCGTTGACCGGAATGCCGAAGTAGAAGTAGGAGGCGAGGCCGAAACCGTAGACCCCTTGCGAGAAGTTCTGCCCCAGATAGACCTCGTTGAGGTAGGACTCGAGGATCTCGTCCTTGCTGTAGCGATAGTCGATCAGCACCGCCATATAGGCTTCCTGCAGTTTTCGCCACAGACTGCGCTCACGGGTCAGGAAGAAGTTTTTGGCCAGCTGCTGGGTGAGGGTACTGCCCCCCTGCACGGTGCGACCCGCGATCAGGTTGGCGAACATGGCGCGCATGATGGCCACCGGCGAGACGCCGCCATGCTGGTAGAAGTCGCGATCTTCGGTGGTGAGCAGGGTCACCAGCAGGCTGTCGGGCACTTCGGCGATGCGCACCAGCAGGCGATCTTCCCGATCTTCGGTGTTGAGGCGATCGAGCAGCACCGGGTCCATCTGGGCGTAACCGAGCTGGCGCTGGTTCTCCAGCGACTGGATCCCCTCAAGGCGCGGGCCGTTGAAGGTGAGGCGCAGGCCACGGGCTCCATCGGCGCCATCATAGAACTCGAACGGGCGGCGAATCAGCTCGATGCGGTTGCCGTTGATGGTGTATTCACCCGGCGTGTGAGGCTGGCGCACCTGCTTGTAGCTCAGCATGTTGAGCTCGCGCAGCATCTGGTCCCGCGACAGGCGCTGGCTGGGGTAGAGCTCCAGCGGACGGCTGTAGACCATCACCGGCAGCTGCCACTTCTCGCCATCGAAGCGCTCGCGCACCTTGGTATCGAGGTAGATGCCAAACACCACCATAAAGGCCGCCACCACCAGCGAGAGCTTGAAGCCAAACCAGAACAGCTTGCGCCAGATGGTGCGTTTGGGCGCTGCCTTCTTGGGGGCACGCTTGCGTCGTTGGGTTGCCATAAATCCTCTTTGCTTTCCTTTCTACTTGTTATGTCGCATTCGCGAACGTCCGAGCGGGATTAACCCGTCGAACCTAGATGCCCATCTTCTTCTTGGTAACCTTGGTTGGCATAGCCTCCAGCGGATTATCCGGCCAGTAGTGGCGGGGATAGCGCCCCTTCATCTCTTTCTTCACCTGTTCGTAGGCGCCAGCCCAGAAGGCGGCCAGATCGGCGGTGATCTGCAGCGGTCGCTGGGCGGGGGAGAGCAGCTCCACCACCAGCGCCACCCGGCCATCGGCCACGCAGGGGGTCGAACCTTGCCCGAACATCTCCTGAATGCGCACCGGGATCACCGGTGCCTGCCCCGGTTGATAGCGGATCCGCACCCGGCTGCCGGTGGGTGCCGCAAAGTGGCTGGGCAGCGCCTCGTCCAGCCGTTTGGGCAACGGCCAGGGCAGGGATTGGCGCAGGATGTCGCCGAGGTTGAGCTTTTTCAACTGCTCCAGCCGGGTCATACCGCTCACCGCTGGCAGCAGCCACTGTTCCAGCGTGGTCAGCAAATTTTCCTCATCCATCGCGGGCCACTTCTCATTGGGCAGCCAGTCGCGGGCGCAGCGCAGACGGGCCAGCAGCCCTTCGCTGCTCTCGTCCCACGGCAGCACATGCAGCCCCTTGCGGCGAATGCCTTGTAGCAGGCAGCGCCCTTTCTGCTCGTCAGAGAGTTCTGTCAGCGGTCGCTGGCTCAGCACCAGCTCGCCGATCACCTGCTGGCGTTCGGCGCGCACCCGCTCTTCCCGTTCATCCCAGTCGAACCACTGCCGTTCGCTTACCAGTTCCGGCAGCAGGCGTACCAGCTCGTCCAGATCGACCGGTTCGGCGATAAAGATGCGGCTGCCGCGATCGTTTTGCCCCATCTCAATGGCGATGAGGGCGGCTTGTCCCTGACAGGGATGAGCTTCTACCAGATCGCAGCTCACCCCACCACTGAGTTGATAGCGACTGCCGCTGCGCAGTTTGCCGATACGATCCGGCCAGGCGAGGGCACAGAGCAGCCCCAGCCACTGACCCTGCGCACTGGCAGGGCGCACGCCAAGCCGTTCAAACCAGCGGGCCGCCCCCTGACGCAGAGCGTTTTGACGGCGGTGGAACAGCACAGAGAGGCGCTCCGATCCTCGCAGATCTTCTTCCTGCAACGCCACCAGATATGCGGCATCGGCGACAATCCCTGTCAGACCCTCGGACTCCAGCTCGCGGGCGCGCAGCAGCATGCGGGCGAGACGGGGATGGGTACCGAAGGCCGCCATGGCGCGGCCAGCGGCAGTGAGTTGTTGCTCACCCTCCGGCTTCATGGCGCCAAGAGCCACCAGCAGCCGCTGGGCGCTGGCCACCGCAGCGGCGGGGGGCATATCGATAAGCGGCAGATCTTCTACCTTGGCGCCCCACTGGGCGGCATCTATCAGCAGGCCGGTCAGCTCCTGAGTGAGAATATCTGGCGGCCTCTGCTCGGCGAGCCGCTCCTGCACCTCGCTGCTCCAGAGCCGGTAGCAGACGCCGGGGCCAAGACGACCGGCACGGCCTGCCCGCTGGGTGGCAGAGGATTTGGCTATCTGGCGGGTCTCCAGTCGGGTGACACCGCTTTTCAGATCATAGGAGGCCCGTCGTTCCAGCCCGCTGTCGATAACGACAGAGACCCCTTCGATGGTGAGGGAGGTCTCCGCCACATTGGTGGTGAGCACCAGCTTACGGCGGCCGGCAGGTGCCGGTTCGATGGCCGCCTGCTGCGCCGCCATATCGAGGCGGCCGTAGAGGGGGGCGAGGGTCACGTCGTCCGGCAGTTTGTCTGCCAACCATTGCGCCAACCGATCGATCTCCCCCTGTCCCGGCAGAAAGACCAGCAGGCTGCCATCTTGCTCGGCCAGCGCTTCGAGCACCACGGCGCCGACCTGCGGCTCCAGCCACTGCTGGCGGTTGGCGGGGCGGTAGTGGTAGTCGATGGGAAAGCCGCGCCCCTCGGAGCGAACCACAGGGGCATCCGGCAACAAGGTCTCGAGTGCCATGCCATCCAGAGTGGCGGACATCACCAGCAGCTTGAGGTCATCGCGCAATCCCTGCTGGCTCTCGATGGCGAAGGCCAATGCGGTATCGGCGTGCAGGCTGCGTTCGTGGAACTCATCGAAGATGACTAGCGAGACGCCATTCAGCTCAGGGTCTTGCTGCAACATCCGGGTCAGCACCCCTTCGGTGACGATCTCGAGCCGGGTCGCGGAGCTGGTGCGGCTCTCGCCACGCACTCGCAGGCCGATGCGCTCGCCCACCTTCTCCCCCAGCTGGCGCGCCAGAAAGCTGGCGATATTGCGCGCCGCGAGGCGCCTTGGCTCCAGCATGATGATGCGGCCGGGCAGCCGGCTCTGGCGCACCAGCTCCAGCGGCAGCAGGGTCGATTTGCCCGCGCCGGGGGGCGCCTGCAGGATCACGCTGGTGTGGCTGTCGAGGGCGGCAAAGAGTTCGGGTAATACCGAAACGATGGGGAGCTGGGACAAAGCGATGAGCACCTTCTGTGGCAACCGGTAAAACGGCGCCTATTCTGCCACAGCCACCCGCGCCACCGTGAGTGGATGTGCGGATATGGCCACTCGGGCGGGAGGGTGGCGAGACATGGCCGGATGGCTGCCATAGAATGGGCCCATCCAATGAGCGTGAAAAAGGCATTATCACCACATGGCCAAACTCTTCTTTGCCCTGCCCGTCAAGGAGCTCGCCCCTGAGCTCATCGCCTGGCGCGATCAGCAGCCCTGGCCCGGTCAGCCGGTGCCGCAAGCCAACCTCCACCTGACCCTCGCCTTTCTGGGTGAGGCAGACGAGTTGACCACCCGCCGCCTGATCGCCGCCGTAGAGCGCCAGCACTGTCCGCCGCTCTCCATCAGGCTGGATGAGACCGGCTGGTTCAGCCGGGCCAAGGCAGCCTGGATTGGCCCGAAAGAGTGGCCCAACGAGCTGACCGTGCTGGCAAAGGCGCTGCGCCGCCACGGTGAGAAGCTGCGCCTTGGCAATGGCGAGCAGGGTTATCGCCCCCATGTCACCCTGTCGCGCAAGGCGGTCGAGGCCCCTGCCATCCTGCCTGCCCCAAATTTTCTGCTGCAGGCCGATGAGTTCTGCCTCTATCAATCCATCTCGACCCCGGACGGGGTTCGCTACGAACCGCTTGCCTGCTGGCCGCTGCGTGCCCGGGTAAAAGAAGATGCGCGGAGGACTAACCCGTGATTTTTGATCCCCCCCTGCAATCGGGCCAGCTGGTGGCCCGCTACAAGCGCTTTCTGACCGATGTGCAACTCGATAACGGCGAGGTCATCACTATCCACTGCGCCAATACCGGTGCCATGACCGGTTGTGCCGATCCGGGCACCCGGGTCTGGTACTCCACCTCCGATAACCCCAAGCGCAAGCTGCCCAACAGCTGGGAGATCGCCGAGAGCACGGCGGGCCACTTTATCTGCGTCAACACGGCGCGCGCCAACCAGATTGCCCGGGAGTTGATCGAGCAGGAGGCCATCGCTCCGCTGGCGGGGTACAGCCGGTTGCGCACCGAGGTGAAGTATGGCGAAGAGAACAGTCGCATCGATCTGTTGCTAGAAGATGACGAGAAGGGCAATTGTTACATCGAGGTAAAATCGGTCACCCTGCTCGACGAACGTGAACATCCGAGTATGGGCTACTTCCCCGATGCGGTCACCACCCGTGGTGCCAAGCACTTGCGTGAATTGATGGCGATGAAAGCGGCTGGTCACAGGGCCGTGCTGCTCTTTATGGTGTTGCACTCCGGAATAAGCCGGATGTGCCCTGCAACCCATATAGATCCGCACTATAGTCTGCTAATTGAGCAGGCAATCGCGGCGGGGGTTGAAATTTTATGCTATCGGCCCCATGTTGGGGTGCAAGGCATGGTGGCTCAAGGGTTTATCCCGTTTGAATCTGGTCACCTGTTACCCGAGGGGAGTGCATAAATATTGGAGTGGGTAACATTATTGGTACGGCTCGTTTGCTTACCCGTTACCCTTCTGCTATAGATGTCGCCCTCAATTTATGGATGGCACGGGTAGCGTGCTGAATTAGGAGACAGGGCATGCCAACAGGCGAAAACAGGAAATCTCTGGGCCCCCTGGCCATTGCGGGTGTCGCGCCTTACCAGGAAAAGCCGGGTGAGGAGTACATGAATGACCAACAAAAGGCGCATTTTCGCAAGATCCTGGGTGCCTGGCGCAACCAACTGATGCAGGAAGTTGATCGTACCGTCGACCATATGAAAGACGAGGCTGCCAACTTCCCGGATCCCGTGGATCGTGCCGCGCAAGAAGAAGAGTTCGCTCTTGAACTGCGTACCCGCGACCGTGAACGCAAGCTGATCAAGAAGATCGAGAAGACCTTGCAGCTGCTTGAAGACGATGATTTCGGTTACTGCGAGCACTGCGGTATCGAGATCGGTATCCGTCGTCTGGAAGCCCGTCCGACTGCCGACCTCTGTGTCGATTGCAAGACGCTGGCCGAGATAAAGGAAAAACAGATGGCCGGTTGATCCCGACCCTCTGGTATATGAAAAAGGGAGCTCGCGGGCTCCCTTTTTTATTGAGCTTTTGGCGGTCGCGCCCCAGAATGCAGCCTCAATGAATCGCTTACCCGAACAGTCATGCCAGTGAATCCCCCGTCCTCACCCTTTGCACGTCCCTATGTAGGCCGCTTTGCCCCCTCACCCTCAGGCCCGCTTCATTTCGGTTCGCTGATCGCCGCCCTCGGCAGCTTTTTGCAGGCCAGAGCGCAGCAGGGGCGCTGGCTGGTGCGCATCGAGGATATCGACCCGCCGCGGGAAATGGCAGGGGCTGCGACCCTGATCCTCAAGACTCTTGAAGCATATGGTCTCGAGTGGGATGGGGAGGTGATGTTCCAGAGCGCGCGCCACGGCCGCTATGACGAGATCATCGACCAGCTCTATCGGGCGGGGGATCTCTACTGGTGCCGCTGCACCCGGCGCGAAATCATGGCCGCGGGCGGTCTCTACAGCGGCCACTGCCGCACCCTCGGGCTTGCGGCCGAAGGTTGCGCCGCCCGGCTGCGCCAGCACCATCCGGTCTACCACTTCGATGATCGCTTGCAGGGCCATATCGCGGTCCCGGCGGCGCTCGCCGAGGAGGATTTCATTATCCGCCGCCGCGACGGGCTCTATGCCTACAACCTGGCAGTGGTGGTGGATGATATGGACAGCGGCATCACCGAGATAGTGCGCGGTGCCGATCTGCTGGAGCCCACGGTGCGCCAGATTGCCCTCTACCAGACCCTGGGGGCGCCGGTGCCCGACTGGGTGCACCTGCCGCTGGCGGTGTTGGCCGATGGCAACAAGCTCTCCAAGCAGAACCATGCGCCTGCGCTGGCGCTCGATGAGGTGCGACCGGCCCTGTGGCAGGCGCTGCACTTCCTCGGCCAGTGCCCGCCGCCCGAGCTGATGGCGAGCCGGATCGACGAGATCATCCGGTGGGGCATCGCTAACTGGCAGCTGGAACGGGTGCCCGCCAGCGAAAAGATCCCGCTGGATCTTGAGTAAAGAGGGCCGGTTTTCGTGTAATAAGGCGTGAGCTGGGCGCTGATAGACCGCTATTTTTTGGCTCGGTTTGATTCAAATGAGCTGAAGTCGCCACATGGTTTTTCATTTGTGCAGGCCTGAGCTACGTGCAGATTGACCGCTATTTTCGCTGACAGACGGTTTCATGCGGGATCAATTGTCAGCACGGTTTTTCATTTGGTTAGGCGTGAGCTATGATAGGCCGCTATTTTTTGGCCTCCCGTCAATTTAGAAGTCATGAAGAGGTGTACCATTTTTTCCCAGATCGCAAACTTTTGCCGCAAGGTGCTCGGCAAGGAAGACGGCGAGCAGTCGGTGGAATCCCCCATTCCAGCCCGTGTCGCCGGTCAACGTCGTACCTTAAGCCGTGATCAGCACCCTATTTCGCGCAAAGAGATCAGCGAGAATGCACTCAAGGTGCTCTATCGCCTGAACAAGGGCGGCTACGAAGCCTACCTGGTCGGCGGCGGAGTCCGGGATCTGCTGCTCGGGAAGACGCCCAAGGATTTCGACATCGCAACCGATGCGACGCCGGAGCAGATCAAGGCGCTGTTCAGCAACTGCCGCCTGATTGGCCGTCGTTTCCGCCTGGCCCACATTGTCTTTGGTCGTGACGTGATCGAAGTGGCCACCTTCCGGGGTCACCACCATCAGGTCAATACCAGCAAACATGTGTCTGCCCAGTCTGATGAAGGCATGCTGCTGCGCGACAACGTCTACGGCACCATCGAAGAGGATGCCGAGCGCCGCGACTTTACCGTCAACGCCCTCTACTACAGCGCCAAAGATTTCACCCTGCACGATTTCGAAGGGGGTCTGGAAGATCTGGCCGAGCGCAAGCTTGAGCTGATCGGTGATCCCGAGACCCGCTATCGTGAAGATCCGGTGCGTATGCTGCGCGCCGTGCGCTTTGCCGCCAAGCTGGATATGACCATCAGCCCGCGTACCGCAGCCCCCATCAAGGAGCTGGCGCCACTGCTGCAGGACATCCCTGCAGCCCGCCTGTTTGAGGAGACCCTCAAGCTGTTCCTGGCTGGCGACGGTCTGGCGACCTACAAACTGCTGCGCGAGTATGGCCTGTTCCAGCAGCTCTTCCCGCAAGTGGCGGCGCTGTTTACCCCGCACGGCAACTCGCCCTACGAGCAGTTTATCGAGCAGGCGCTGATCGATACCGACACCCGCGTCCGCGAAGATAAGCGCGTCACCCCTGCCTTCCTCTACGCCACCCTGCTGTGGGGCTGCGTCGAGGCCCGTGGTCGGGTGCTGGAGAACGAGAGCGGCCTGCCCTGGTATGACGCCTTCATGCTGGCGATCAACGAGGTACTGGACAATCAGGTGCGGATCATCGCCGTTCCCCGACGTTTCACCACCGATGTCCGCGACATCTGGGCACTGCAACAGCGGTTGACCCGTCGTCAGGGCAAGCACCCCGAGCGCGCCATGGAGCATCCCAAGTTCCGCGCGGCGTTCGACTTCCTGTTGCTGCGCAACCGGGTCGAACGCGGTCTTGGCGAGCTGGCCAGCTGGTGGGAGCGCTATGTTGCCTCCAATCCGGATGTGCGCCCGCAACTGCAGCGTGAAGCGACCCGTCGCCCGGCCAGCGGTGAGCGCGGCGAGGCCCGCAGCCACGATGGCGAGAAGCGCAGCAGCAACAGCCGCAATCGCCGCCGCCCGCGCCGTCGCAAGCCGAAAGCGGCCGAGTGATTACAGACGTGATGACCGAGGTCTTCATCGCCATTGGTTCCAACCTGTCTGATCCATTGGGTCAGGCTCGTCGCGCGGTCGCCGCGCTGGCGACCTTGCCGGAATCTGTGCTGGTGCAGGCCTCGTCGTTTTACAGCAGCCGCCCGATGGGGCCTGCTGATCAGCCGGACTACGTCAATGCCGTGGCCCGCCTCAACACCCGGCTGACGCCGCTGGCGCTGCTGGATCAACTACAAAAAATCGAGCTGGAACAGGGACGTGTGCGCAAAGAGGAGCGGTGGGGACCCAGAACCCTGGATCTCGATCTGCTGCTCTTTGGCGATCAGGTGATCAACCACGAGCGCCTGATCGTTCCCCATTACGGCATGAAGGAGCGGGAGTTCGTGCTGCTGCCCCTGGCCGAAATCGCGCCCGCTCTGGTGCTGCCCTGCGGCACCCCGCTCGCACAACTGGTTGCCCGCTGCCCGGGCAATGATCTCGCTATCATTGCGCCGAGTGCAGACGTACAGGAGCCTTTATGAGCAAGATCACCACCGCCAGCCTGCTGAAGATGAAGCAGGATGGTCAAAAGTTCACCGCCATCACCGCCTATGATGCCACTTTTGCCAAGTTGTTCGACGACGAGGGGGCCCACGTGCTGCTCATCGGCGATTCGCTGGGCATGGTGCTGCAAGGGGGTCAGGATACCCTGGCGGTCAACATGGATGAGATGGTCTATCACACCCGCTGTGTGGCGCGCGGTGCCAGCAAGGCACTGGTGGTCGCCGACATGCCGTTCATGAGCTACGCCACCCCCGAGCAGACTTACCAGAACGCCGCCCGCCTGATGGCGGCCGGTGCCCGCATGGTGAAGATGGAAGGGGGCGACTGGCTGTGTGACTCCATCCGCCACCTCACCCGCAACGGGGTGCCGGTGTGCGGTCACCTCGGCCTCACTCCGCAATCCGTTCATGTCTTTGGTGGCTTCAAGGTGCAGGGGCGTGACGAGTTTCAGGCACAGGAGATTTACCGCCAGGCCCTCGAACTGCAAGCGGCCGGTATCCAGCTGCTGGTGCTCGAGTGTGTGCCCACTACGCTGGCCGAGCGCATCACCAAGGCGCTGCGCATCCCGGTGATCGGCATTGGTGCCGGCCCTGCGACCGATGGTCAGATTTTGGTGATGCACGATGCCTTTGGCGTCACCTCCGGCTATGTGCCCAAGTTCACCAAGAACTTCCTGGCCGAGACCGGCGATGTGCGTGCCGCCATCCGCCTCTATGTGCAGCAGGTGAGCGAGGGGAGCTTCCCCGGCCCGGAGCACTGCTTCAACTGATCCTGGCGGTTGCATGATGGGGGCTGCGGCCCCCGTCTCTGCTTCTCAGCCTCGCACAGTTAATCCGGATAGCTAATCCGTATCTTATTGATTCATCTAAAGGTGAACTGCTGATAGCCATGTTCGTGCCCCATCCCGCCCGAGCGCTATCTGTGGATGCAACCCGTCTCTCTTTTTGATTTATCGGAAGGTGAACTGCTGATGTTGGTCGTAAATAATCCTGTCGTTCTGCGTGAGCAGATAAGCCAATGGCGCCGTGAAGGGCGTGCCATCGCATTCGTGCCCACCATGGGTAACCTGCATCAGGGCCACCTGACGCTGGTGAAAGAGGCGCACAGCCATGCCGAGAAGGTGGTGGTCAGCATCTTCGTCAACCCGATGCAGTTCGACAAGGCCGAGGATCTTGCCAACTACCCGCGCACTCTGGAGCAGGATTGCGCTGCGCTGGAAGCGGCCGGTGTAGATATGGTATTCACCCCGACCCCGGAGATCATGTATCCGCAGGGGCTGGCCAGCCAGACCTTCGTCGAGGTGCCGGGTCTCTCCAATCTGCTGGAGGGGGCGCTGCGCCCGGGTCACTTCCGTGGTGTCAGTACCGTCGTCACCAAGCTGTTCAATCTGGTACAGCCGGATGTGGCCTGCTTTGGCCAGAAGGATTACCAGCAGCTGGCGCTTATTCGCAAGATGGTGGCCGACATGGCGATGCCCATCGAGATCGTCGGCGTGCCCACCGTGCGGGCCGAAGACGGGCTGGCACTCTCTTCCCGCAACGGCTACCTGACTGCCGCCGAGCGGACCATTGCACCCGAGCTGGCGCGCACCATGAACTGGATCGCCGAGCAGATCGAAGCGGGTGACCACCACCTGCCCTCCTTGGTGGCGCAGGCCAGCCAGCGTCTCGACAACGCCGGTTTTCGTACCGATGCCATCGACATCGTCGATGCCGCTACCCTCGAATCCGCCACAGACGAGAGCGCGCAGCTGGTGATCCTGATGGCCGCTTATCTTGGCAAGGCCCGCCTTATCGACAATCAAGTGGTCACGCTGCAGCAAGCCTGAGCCCGCCACAACCAGGAGGATCCCATGTCCAAGAAGGTTTACTGCATTGCCCAATTCCTGCCCAAACCCGGTCAGGAGCAGGCCCTGTTTCAGGTGCTGCAGGCGCTCGAGCCCAACACCCTGCGTGAGGATGGCTGCCTGCAATATCGGGTGACCCGCCACATCGCGAGCCCGTTTGCCGAGGGGGAGAGCTTCCCCATCGTGTTCAACGAGATTTGGCAAGATATGGCGGCTTTCGAAGCCCACTGCCAGCGCGCGGAGATCAAGGCTTTCTTCGAGCGTTACTGTCTGGCGGAAGATGGTTTGGCCGCGAAGTGGAATGTCTGCGTCTATAGCGACGAACCTGAACAGTACGACGCCCCCGTAAAGAAGTAATACCCCCGATTGCCAGCGGACGCCCCCTCGGGCGTCCGTTGCTTTTTCACGCCTGCACTCTCCTGCATTCCGGCGTTTTGTTCTGCGGCCCTGCCCGCATCCCCCTTCGTTTCAATCCACTTTCGGCCTGATGGCCGCTACAGGTATTCATGATGTTTGTCCTGATTGCATCGCTTGTTTTCTGTCTGCTCTGTTTTGCCCTGATCCGGATTCCCTCCACTGTGCCGCTCTCACGCAAGGTACTTGCGGGTCTGCTGCTTGGCTCCCTGTTCGGGCTGGCGCTGCAACTGGGCTGGGGCGCCGATGATGCCGGTGTCCAGCAGACCCTGGAGTGGGTCAATATCGTTGGCGGCGGCTATGTCAGCCTGCTCAAAGTGGTGATGATGCCGCTGGTGTTCACCTCCATCCTCTCTGCCATCAACAAGCTGGAGCAGGCCCAGTCCCTCGGCAAGATCAGCGCCGTGCTGATCGGCTCCATGCTGACGTTGGTGATGATCGCCGGTGTGGTAGGGATGAGCATTACCCACCTGAGCGGCCTTACCGCCACCGGGCTGTTGAGCCACGGCAGCGACACGGCAGCCCTGCAACAGAGCATGAGCACCATCGACAGTGCCCAGACCCTGCCCGCTCTGCTGCTCTCGCTGGTGCCCACCAACTTTGCCGCCGACATGGCGGGTAGCCGCGGTCTCTCGGTGATCGGCGTAGTGATCTTTACCGTGCTGGCCGGGGTTGCCCTGCTGCAGCTGAAGGCGGAGCATCCGGAGGTGGGGGCTCGCGCCGCCGTGGCCATCGATACCCTGCAACTCTGGGTGATGAAGATGGTGCGGGTGGTGATTGCGCTCACCCCCTATGGCGTGATGGCGCTGATCGCCCGGGTGGTGGCCCACTATCCCCTGAGCGAGATCCTCAATCTGCTCGGGTTTATTCTGGTCTGCTATGTCGCCATTCTGGCGATGTTCGTGGTGCACATGGTGATCCTGCTGCTTATTGGCCAGAACCCGCTGCACTATTTGCGTGAAGTGTGGGGCGTGCTCACCTTCGCTTTTGTCTCCCGCAGCAGCGCCGCCTCCATCCCCCTCAGCATCGAGACCCAGCAGCGTCTTGGGGTGCCCGCCAGCATCGCCAATTTCGCCGCATCGTTCGGTGCCAACCTCGGTCAGAACGGCTGTGCCGGTATCTATCCGGCCATGATGGTGGCGATGATTGCCCCCATGCTCGGCATCAACCCGTTTGATCCGCTGTTCCTGATCACCCTGCTGCCGGTCATTGCGCTCGGCTCCATCGGGGTGGCTGGTGTCGGCGGTGGCGGGACGTTCGCCGCGCTGATCGTGCTATCCACCCTCAACTTCCCGATTGCGCTGGTGGGGGTGATGATCGCCATCGAGCCGCTGGTGGACATGGGCCGTACCGCCCTCAACGTCAACGGCTCCATCATGGCGGCGATGATCACCAAGCGGTTGCTGGGCAAACAGCAGCTGGCTGAAGTGCAGAGCCAGGAGCAGGCACTGGAGCAGCCACAGGCTGCCAGCTAATCCTGAGTTCCATGCAATATGAAAGAAGCCCGCAGTTGCGGGCTTCTTTATGTCGGCTGTGTTGCCTTGTGGGCAGGGGTTACTCGGCGGAGACGGGGTAACCGGCTCCTTTCCAGGCGAAGATGCCGCCCGGCACCCGATAGACCTGCTGATAGCCCTGAGTCACCGCCCAGGCTGCGGCGTTGTGGCTGCGTCCGCACTTGACGAAGCCGCAGTAGATCACCACAGGGCGGGCTTTGTCTTCACCCAGCAGCGCCTGGAACTGCTCCGGGGTGCCGCTCCCCTCGACGATCTCGCTCCAGTTGTCGCCGGACTTGGCCTCCTTCACGAAGACGAAGTTCTTGGCGCCCGGGATGTGCTCTTTCTTGTAGGAGTCCTCATAGGGCATGGTGTCGATGATCACCAGCTCCTCACCCTTGTCCATCCGGGTCTTCAGCTCGGCTACGGTCAGCAGCTGATAGCCCCCCTGCTGCGCCTCTTGCGCCAGCTGCACCGCCGACTGCTCCAGCTTCACCTCCTGCTCGAACTGGTTGTCGCCACAGCCACCGAGGGCAAAGCTGGCGGCGATCAGCGAGGCCAGCAGAGTGCGGGATCGCAATGTCATCATGTCACTACTCCTTTAGAACGGGGAAAACGGGGCTGGAGGGTCGCAGCAGGGCGCCCGCAAGCGTCAGTAGCAGCAGATCCCGCACAATGGCTTGTGGCAGCGAGCTGAGATCAGCCTTGCCAAGACAGCCGCAAGAGATGTCGAGCCCGATGGCAACGCCATAGCCCAACACCGGAATAAACAGGGCCAGCAGCCCG
>NZ_QAJD01000164.1:0-27301 GCF_003061465.1 Aeromonas sp. HMWF017 | reverse complement strand
CCGCCACTCCCGCGCAGAGCTCAAGGGCGATCAGCCCCCAGGCCACCGGCGGGATCAGTGACGGCCAGATCAGTCCGAAGGCCGCGATCTGTTCGACAAACAGGGCGGGGGAGGCCAGCTTGAACCCGGCGGAGGCGAGGAAAAATCCCCCCAGTGCCAGATTGGCCAGCATGTGCAGATAAACAGCCATGGGATAGATCTTTATCATCCATGACTCCGACTGCCAGCCACAGGCGTTTGCTTCGCCATGTCCGGGCTATCGGCCGGATAGCGGGCCAGCTCCTGATAGTCGCCGTCCGCTTCGCAGCGAAAGACGGCGGCGGTTTCACCGCGCTGGCACCACTGCTGCCACTCGTCTGGCGGGCAGTGGAGGCGAATGGCGAGGCCACAGCCGGCGCTGAGCAGGCGCGGCACATCGCAGACCCGAAACGACTGGCCGTGTTGCTCCAGCCGCTTGCGCAGCCTGACTGTGCCGAGGGTGGAGTGGAACAGGTAGAGAAACTCCTGATTCATGATTTGCCTCCCGTGCTGGCGCGCGCGCCGAACAGGGCGGCCCCCAGCGCACCGGCAAACTGAGCATCCGGGTGGGTGGCTACGTCGCAGCCCAATCCTTGCGCCAGATAGTGGCGGAAGGTGGCGCAGTGGCTGACGCCGCCGGTAAAGAGCACGCTCGGTCTGGCGCCGAGGCGGCCGATAAAGTTGGCACTGCGCCGGGCCATAGAGCGGACGATACCGGCCAGGATCGACTCGGCCGGAATGCCCGCCGAGCGCAGGCTGATCGCCTTTGATTCGGCAAACACGGTGCACATGCTGCTGATGTCGTGGGGTTCGGCCCCTTGCAGCAGTTCGTCGAGCTGTTCGACCCGCGCCCCCAGAGTGCGGGTGATCACCTCGAGAAAGCGGCCGGTACCGGCGGCGCACTTGTCGTTCATCAGAAAATCTGTGAGGTTGCCCTCGCCATCGAGCTGGATCACCTTGCTGTCCTGCCCGCCGATGTCGATGACGGTGTGTACCGACGGGCAGAGCAGGCGCGCCCCCAGCCCGTGGCAGGAGATCTCGGTAACCCGGCGATCTGCGAACGACGCCAGATCCCGGCCATAGCCGGTCAGGGTCAGGTGGGGGCGCTCTGGCAAATCGGCCGAGAGCTCCTCCCAGCCTTGCTCGATGGCAGCCAGCGGACGAAAGGGGGTCGGCACCAGAAAACGGCGGACGATACGCCCGCCATCCTTGTGGTCGAACAGGATCCCCTTGGTCGCGGTGGAGCCCGAGTCAATCCCGATGGATAGTGACACGGCGCCTCCTTACAGCATTTCGATAAAGGCGGCCAGCCGGGTGGCCAGTTGTCCCTTGTCGGCGCTGGAGTAGTCGGTCTCCACCGCCATGTAGGGGATGCCATGGCGTTCGCGCACATGGCGTTTGATGGCGAGCGATTCCACCGCATAGGTGTGGCAAGCCTGCAGGATCACATCGATCACCCCGTCAGCCTGATACTCCTCCACCATCTGGCTCAGCAGCTTCATGCGCTGGTGGTTGGGGGAGATACAGGAGCAACCGATAGCCAGATACTTGTCGGTCAGCGCATCGAACGGGTCACCCTGTTCGCTGACGCACTGCTCGGTCGCCTTGGCGCCGGTGCAGTTCTCGTAACCTACTACCCAGCCGCCGTGCTCCTCGATGAGACGCACCACCTTGTCGGCGGCGCCGCCGATGGGGCAGCCGGTGATGAGGATGCGCGGACGGGCGTCGAGCCGCTTGCCCTCGGCATAGTCGGCCTTGATGCGGCGGGTCATCTCCTGCAGCTCGCTGATGAGCCGCTCCTTATCGAAGCGGAAGGTGGCGCCATAGACCACCTTGAGCAGGTCGGTACCGCTGAGTGCCGGCGGATTGAGCTGGCCCAGCCGGTAGAAATCGGCCAGCGCGCGGCGCTCGCGGTTTTTCAGCACGATGGCGTCGCGCAACGCCTGCTCGCTGATGGGATTGCCGAACTGCTGTTCCAACAACTCCTTGAAGCGGACGATTTCGCTGCGCCACAGGGTGCGGGAGGCTTCGTCATCGGCGCGGTTGGGCAACTGCATCACGTGCACCGGTTTGAACTCGGCCATGTACTCGTACATCTTCTTCTTGCCGTCACAGGTGGTTTCCCCCACCACCAGATCGGAGAAGTAGAAGTAGGGGCACTTGTCGGTCTTGCCGAAACCATAGCTGCTCTTGATCAGCGGGCAGAGGTTGCGGGGCAGGTCTTTCTCGGCCTCCTCGATGGTCTCATCGCTGGTGGAGCAGAGCGATACCACCACCGCGCCGGCGGCCATCGCCACCTCCTGCGGCATGAAGGTGCAGTAGGTACCAACCAGGGGGATCTGTCGCTCCTTGAGTGCCATCACAGCCAGAAAGCCCTGACGACGGGCATCTGAAAAACTATCGAATATGGCTGGCAACTCGGTGATAAGTGACATAGGCGATCCTGCCCTGATGAGAGAAATGAAGAGACGGACGAGCCATCCGTGACGGCACATCCAATCGCGAGAATTATACCTTTGGGGGTAATTCGAAAATTGCGGTGGATCACAAGGTGTCGGGTAAATCCTTAATGACAGGCAGGTTATTGCGAAGGGGTCTGGCAGGTTGAAGGGGGCTACATGGGGAATAAAAAACGGGCACCGCGAGGTGCCCGTTTTGGCAATCAGTGGCGCAGACCGGTTCCGCGGGAGATAAGCCACCAGGCGATGCCGTAGAGGGCCACGATAAAGCCGATGATGATGAGGTAGGCGGTGCCGAGCGGTACGTCGGAGATACCGAGGAAGCCGTAACGGAACGCGTTCACCATGTAGATGATGGGGTTCACCTGGGAGACGCCCTGCCAGAAGGGGGGCAGCAGGCTGATGGAGTAGAACACCCCGCCCAGATAGGTGAGCGGCGTCAGTACGAAGGTGGGGATGATGCTGATGTCGTCGAAGGTCTTGGCAAACACCGCGTTGATGAGGCCACCCAGCGAGAAAAGGATGGCGGTGAGCAGTACGGTGAAGCAGACGCTGAACAGATGGTGGATCTGCAGCGGCACGAAGAAGAGCGACACCAGGGTGACGATGAGGCCGACACAGAGGCCGCGCGCCACGCCACCGCCCACGTAGCCGGCGATGATGACGTAGTTGGGCACCGGCGCGACCAGCATCTCCTCGATATTGCGCTGGAACTTGGCGCTGAAGAAGGAGGAGGCGACGTTGGAGTAGGAGTTGGTGATCACCGACATCATGATGAGGCCGGGCACGATGAACTCCATGTAAGTGAAACCGCCCATATCACCGATGCGCGAACCGATCAGGTTGCCGAAGATGACGAAATAGAGGCTCATGGTGATGGCCGGTGGCACCAGGGTCTGGATCCAGATCCGGGTAAAGCGGCTCACCTCTTTGGCCAGAATGCTCTTGAAGGCGATGTAATAGATGGCCAGATTCATGCCTTTCTCCCCTCTTCGACCAGATTGACGAACAGCTCTTCCAGCCGGTTGGCCTTGTTGCGCATGCTCACGACCTGCACCTGCTGCTTCGACAGTTGCTCGAACAGGCTGTTGAGTGACTGGCTCTTGTCGAGATCCACCTCAAGAGTGCGTTCATCCGGCATGCGGCCGTTGAACTCTGGCACCTCGGGTACGGCAGAACCTGGCGCAAGGTCGAGCAGGAAGGTCTCGCGACCCAGCTTGCCCAGCAGATTCTTCATGCTGGTGTTCTCGATCAGACGCCCCTTGTCGATGATGCCGATGTTGCGGCAGAGCATCTCCGCCTCTTCCAGATAGTGGGTAGTAAGGATGATGGTGACGCCTTGCTCGTTGAGATCCTTGAGGAAGGTCCACATGGAGCGGCGGATCTCGATATCGACCCCGGCGGTCGGTTCATCGAGGATCAGCAGTTTGGGCTCGTGCATCAGGGCGCGGGCGATCATCAGACGGCGCTTCATGCCGCCGGAGAGGGTGCGGGCAGGCATGTCGCGCTTCTCCCACAGATCGAGCTGGCGCAGGTACTTCTCGGCGCGGATCTTGGCTTCCGCCTTGGGCACGCCGTAGAAACCGGCCTGATGGGTGACAATCTGGATCACCTTCTCGAACTGGCTGAAGTTGAACTCCTGCGGCACCAGTCCGAGCTGAGCCTTGGCCTGTTCGAGATCGCTGTCGATGTCATAGCCAAACACCTTCACCTTGCCGGCGCTCTTGTTCACCAGCGAGCTGATGACGCCGATGGTGGTGGATTTGCCCGCGCCGTTCGGGCCGAGCAGGGCGAAGAAATCCCCCTGCCTGACGGTAAGATCGATGCCTTTAAGGGCTTCGATGCCCCCCTGATAGGTCTTTTTCAGGCCGCTGATTTCCAGTGCGTTCATTGCAACCTCTGTGATGGTTGAATCCGGCTCGATACAGAAAAGGCGGCCAAGGCCGCCTGCACAGAGTAAAGGGCGCAAGGCCGCTTCACCCGTGATATTCCTGAACCTGGCTTACTCCTGGGGTACCACTTTGCCGATAAACGGCAGGTTGCGGTACTTCTGGGCGTAGTCGATGCCACAGCCGACCACGAATTCGTCCGGAATGGCGAAGCCAATCCAGTCGACCGGCACTTGCACTTCGCGGCGGGAGGGTTTGTCCAGCAGGGTGCAGATGGCCAGGGATTTCGGCTCGCGCAGGGAGAGGATCTCGCGCACCTTGTTGAGGGTGTAACCGGTGTCGATGATGTCTTCCACGATCACCACATCCTTGCCCTTGATGTCATCGTCCAGGTCTTTGAGGATGCGGACGTCACGGGTGCTGTGCATGCCGGAGCCGTAGCTGGAGGCGGTCATGAAGTCCAGGGTGATGGGCAGCTGGCACTGGCGGCAGAGGTCGGCCAGGAAGATGCAGGAACCGCGCAGCAGCGCAATCATCACGACTTCGTCAGAACCCTGATAGCGGGCGGTGATCTCTTCACCCAATTTGGCGATCCGGGCGGCTACTTCAGCCTCGGAGATCATCACCTCGACGGTGTGTTTCATCACTTACTCCCATAAGGCCAAAGGGGATTTGGCCGTTCATGAATATCAAAACCGATGATTCTACCACTCATGTTGAAGGGTGCTAGAGATACGTGGTGCTTTTATCGGCTTATTTTAATTGATAGAGTTAGCAGGCACTCAGGCATGATTAGTTAAAATACTATAAACACCATAATCAATAACTATTAGATGATAAAAACTATGGAACCACGCGCAGAAATAAGACGTCGTACCCGGCTGTCGCCGGAAGCTCGTCGCTCCCAATTGATGGAATGTGCCATCGAGGTGTTCTCCCGTCGCGGCATTGGCCGCGCAGGTCACGCCGAGATAGCCGAACAGGCCAAGGTCTCTGTGGCTACCGTCTTCAACTATTTCAACACCCGCGAGGAGTTGGTAGATGAGGTGCTGGCCGAGATCGAACGCTTTGTGAACCAAATGCTGTCGCAGGCATACGGTGACCAGGGCTCCATTTTCGACAAGATCCAGCGTCATGTACGCCTCTCTGTCGATGCCGCCTACGATCAACCGGATTATGCCGGTATCTGGCTGGAGTGGAGCTCATCGGTTCGGGAAGAGGTATGGCCCCGCTATACCCGGCTGCTCGATCACTGCCTTGAGCTGATCGCCAGCGAGCTGCAAACCTCCATGGATGCAGGGGAGATCACCAGCGTGCTGTCAGCACAGGATCTGGCCCGCTCTTTGACCGGTTTTGGCTATGTGATGATGCAGATGATCAATCAACCTCAGCGCCCGGCGCGACAAGAGGTGACTGATTTCCTGTTCAAGTACGTGACGGCGCCAATTCAGGCTCGCTAACACGACTTAACGAAAAAACGGCGTCACTCATTGAGTGGCGCCGTTTTTTTATGGCCGGATATGGCGGTCACCTCAGCGGTGGCCATAGCCCCAGCGGCGGGTCAACTCATGCTCGACACCGAGATGATCGAGGATGCGGGCGACCATAAAGTCCACCAGATCGGCGATGCTTTTCGGCTCATGATAGAAACCGGGGGCGGCAGGCATGATGGTCACCCCGAGCCGTGCCAGTTTCAGCATGTTCTCCAGATGGATCGCCGAGAAGGGGCTCTCGCGGGGCACCAGGATCAGCTGGCCGCGCTCCTTGATCACCACATCCGCCGCCCGCTCCAGCAGGTTGTCGGAGGTGCCGTTGGCAATGGCCGAGACGGTGCCCATGGAGCAGGGGCAGACCACCATCTGCTTGGGCGCGGCCGAACCGGAGGCCACCGGCGAGAACCACTCCTCCTTGCCGCAGGCGACAATCTGCCCCTCCTTGGCGCCATATTGGCGACAAAGATAGGCAGAGAGCTCTTTCGGCGAGCCGGGCCAATCCTGTTGCTGCTCGGTCTTGAGTACCACTCGTGCCGCCGATGAGGCGAGCAGATAGACCCTATAGTCCGCCTGCACCAGACACTGGAGCAGGCGCAGGGCGTAGGGGGCGCCGGAGGCGCCGGTCAGCGCCAGGGTGATCTCTTTGTTCATAGTTCGCCGTGGTAATCCTTGAGGCGGGCGATCAGCTTGTCATGAATACCGCCGAAGCCGCCGTTGCTCATGATCAGAATATGGTCGCCATCGCGGCTCTCGGCTACCAACCGGTTGATCAGGGTCTCCAGATCGTTGAATACCTTGGCCGGTCGGGTCATATGGGCCGTCACCTCGCCGAGATCCCAGCCGATGTTGGGGGGTTGGAAGAAGAACACCTCGTCGGCGCCATCGAAGCATCCGGCCAGCTCCTCCTTGTGAACCCCCAGCTTCATGGTGTTGGAGCGTGGCTCCAGCACCGCCAGAATACGGGCTTCTCCTACCTTGGCGCGCAGGCCGCCGAGGGTGGTCTCGATGGCGGTGGGGTGGTGGGCAAAGTCGTCATAGACACTGATGCCAGCCACTTCGCCCTTGAGTTCCATCCGCCGTTTGGGTGATTTGAATTGGCAGAGGGCGGCGATGCCATGCTCCACCATCACGCCAGCATGACGTGCGGCAGCAATGGCCATCAGACCGTTGTTGACGTTGTGCTCGCCGATGCACTCCCAGTGCACTTCGCCCTGCTTCACCCCGTCCAGCCACACCTCGAAGGCGGAGCCGTCATCGGCCAGCTTGACCGCTTTCCACTTGGCGTCATCCTGACCCACCAGCTCCACTTCGCTCCAGCAGCCCATCTTGCGCACGGCGGTGAGGTTGTCATCCGCCTTCGGGAACAGCACCCGACCGTTGCTCGGTACGGTGCGCATCAGGTGGTGGAACTGGCGCTGGATGGCGGCGAGATCCGGGAAGATGTCCGCGTGGTCGAACTCCAGATTGTTCATCACCAGGGTGCGCGGGTGGTAGTGGACGAACTTGGAGCGCTTGTCGAAGAAGGCGCAGTCATACTCGTCAGCTTCGATGACGAAGAAGGGGGCAGAACCGAGGCGGGCGGAGACCGGGAAGTTGCCCGGCACGCCGCCAATAAGGAAACCGGGCTCCAGCTTGGCGTACTCCAGCACCCAGGCCAGCATGCTGGCGGTGGTGGTTTTGCCATGGGTGCCAGCAACGGCCAGCACCCAGCGATCTTGCAGCACGTGCTCCAGCAGCCACTGGGGGCCGGAGATGTAGGGCAGATTGCGGTCCAGCACATATTCAACACAGGGGTTGCCGCGGCTCATGGCGTTGCCAATCACCACCAGATCCGGCGCCGGATCGAGCTGGGACGGATCATAGCCTTCGGTCAGTTCGATGCCCTGTTGCTCGAGCTGGGTGCTCATGGGGGGATAGACATTGGCGTCCGAGCCGGTCACCCGGTAACCAAGCTGTTTTGCCAACACCGCCAGACCACCCATAAAGGTGCCGCAGATCCCGAGAATGTGAATATGCATACCGCTTCCTTTCGCAGTAAAGGGAAGTGCGCATTCTAGGGGGTGTTGCGGTGGTGGCACAAGCCGCACTCATGGTGATAGGCCCACAGATGCAGCACCGGAGGCAGAAATCTTGGCGCTGTTGGGATATGCGAGATTGGAATGGCCAGGCGGGCTTTATTTGAGGCTTGATATTGTGTCGCACTTTTTTACAATTCTTCGGTTTTGTGACGCACGCTACAGTTTTACGATATCGCCCTTTTCCAAAGGAGAGTCCCCATGGGCAAGTTCCTGCTTTGCTATCTGGTCGGTGGTCTGGTGGCCATCAGTTGGGCTGCGTTGCCCGATCATGGTCCCTGGGATCAGTGGGACCTCACGATTTTTCACACCGTTAACGGCTGGCTCGGGCAGTCGGCTCTGTGGGCCGATCTGGTGGCTATCACCAATAACCGGCTGTTCGATCTGGCGGTGCTGGCCTGTATGGGGCTGATCCTGGTCCGCTGTTTCTTTGCACGGGATCTGGCGGGTCGTCGCCAACTGGTAGCGATGGGCATAGTGATGCTGCTGAGTGCTCTGGTGATCAACCAGCTTGGTCACCGATTGCCGGTGGAGCGACCCAGTCCGACCCTGATTGTGGCCGATGCGCTGCGGGTGACCCAGATCAGCGGTATTCCGACCAAGGACTCTTCCGGTGATAGCTTCCCCGGGGATCACGCCCTGTTCCTGATGATCTTCGCCGGTTTTGCCCTGCGCTATCTGCCGCGCTGGGCGGGAGTCACCGCATTGCTGATGGTGCCGATCTTTTCCGCGCCGCGCATTCTGGCTGGCGCCCACTGGTTTACCGATGTCTACGTCGGCGCGCTGGGGCTGGCGACCCTCTGTCTGCCCTGGTTGCTGTTGACCCCGCTGGCGGATCGGCTGATAGACCGCATCGCCCCCCGATTGGCCCGTGTGCCGCTGCTGCGCAGTCAGACCCACTGATTGAGCGTCGCAAAATAAAACGCCCCGACATGAAAATGTCGGGGCGTTTTATTATCAACCCGCGAGAGATCAGCCTTGATAGCCGTTCGGGTTGTTGCTTTGCCAGCGCCAGGTATCGACCATCATCTGCTCCAGACCGCGCTCTGCCTGCCAGCCCAGCTCGGCACGGGCCAGCGTCGGCTCTGCCCAGCACTCGGCGATGTCGCCCGGGCGACGGGGTTTGATTTGGTAGGGAATGGGTCGGCCGCTGGCCGCTTCAAACGCCTTGACCATCTCCAGTACCGAGTAGCCCTGACCTGTGCCCAGGTTGTAGGTGAAGACGCCGGTGTCGCTCTTGATGCGCGCCAGTGCTTTCAGGTGGCCGATGGCCAGATCCACCACATGGATGTAGTCACGTACGCCGGTGCCATCCGGGGTCGGGTAGTCGTTGCCAAATACCCCCAGCTCCTTGAGCTTGCCCACGCCGACCTGACTGATATAGGGCAGCAGGTTGTTGGGGATGCCGTTGGGATCTTCACCAATCAGGCCGCTCTCGTGGGCGCCGACCGGGTTGAAGTAACGCAGCAGTACGATAGCCCAGCGGGGATCGGATTTGGCGAGATCGCGCAGGATCTCCTCCACCATCAGCTTGGAGCGACCATAGGGGTTGGTGGCGCTGGTGGGGAAATCTTCCCGCAGCGGTACCGAGGCGGGATCGCCATAGACAGTGGCCGAGGAGCTGAATACCAGCCGGAAAACCCCGGCCTTGGCCATCTCTTCGCACAGCACCAGAGTGCCGCTGATGTTGTTCTGGTAGTAGGTGAGCGGGATCTGGCTCGACTCCCCGACCGCCTTGAGGCCGGCGAAGTGGATGACCGATTCGATCTGGTGGTTGGCGAACAGCTGCTGCAGGCAGGCTCTGTCCAGCACATCCCCTTCGACGAAGGTGACAGGTTTGCCGGTGATCTGCTCGACCCGCTTGAGTGACTCCGGTGAGGAGTTGGAGAGGTTGTCGAGTACCACGACCTGCTGCCCCGCGCCGAGCAGCTCAACCAGGGTGTGGGAGCCGATATAGCCGGCGCCCCCTGTGACCAGTATTGTCATTTTTTATCCCGTGTTCTGGTGAAACTGGGGCAGAGTCTACCCGTCCTGCCCGCTCGGGAAAAGGTTGAGATACCAATGAAGCCCTTTTTGTATCTCAATAATCGAGACTGATATCCCCTTTCGCAGTGCAGGAACAGGCCAGTGCCACGCCGCTCTCCAGATCCTGCGCACTCAAGGTCATCACGCTCTGGCGCTCGATGTCACCTGTGGTGGTGCAACGACAGCTGCCACATACTCCGGCGCGACAAGCCGCCATCATGGTTTCGCCTGCAGCTTCCAGCGCCGCCAGCAGGGTCTGACCCGGCAGGATTTTCACCTTTTTACCGCTCTTGTTCAGGGTCAGCCAGAAGTGGTCGCTGGTGGTGGCGGGCTCTACGGGAGGAAGACCGAAGGACTCCTGATGCAGCTGCTCCGGCGGCAATCCCAGTTCCGCCAGCATGGTTTTGACCGCAGCCATATAGGGGGCCGGGCCACAGAGATAGACATGGCGTTCGCGCAGGTCTGGGGCCAATTCGGCCAGCATGGCGGGGGTGAGTCGGCCAACCCAGGGGTGGTCAGCCGGAGCTTGCTCCAGCACGAATGCATGACGTAGCCCGATATGTGCCTCAGTCAGCGCAGTCAGCTCCTCGGTAAAGATCACATCTGCTGGCAAGCGGGCGCTATGGATAAAGCGGATATCGGCATCCGGCCGTTTGGCGAGCTCATCCCGCAGCATGGCCCACATGGGGGTGATGCCTGAGCCAGCGCTCAAGAGCAGCGGCCGCTGGCAGGGGATGGCGGTCAGGTTGAAATCGCCGAACGGGCCATCGGCCCGGATCTTGTCTCCCACCTGCAGGGTCTGGTGCAGATGGCGAGAGACCTGTCCCACATCCTTGATGGTGACCTGCCAGCAGGCATCCTGCGGGCTGGAGGAGAGGGTATAGGCACGGCAGTGGGGCTGGCCGTCGATCTCGGTGTGCAGGGTGATGCACTGGCCTGCCAGCACGGGAGGGAGGCTGCCAGAAAGCGGCGCCAGCTGCCAGCTTACTACGTCGTGGGTGTTCTGTTGGCGGCCAATGCAGGTGAGCGTGAGAGAGGTCATCACAAGGCTCCTTAGGTTTGAAACGGTTTGAAAAACGTCTGGTGAAAAAGCCGGATCCAGAAAAAAGGCGAGCCGGGCGGCTCGCCAAACGCTTACAACATGAGGTGCCGATCAGGCCGCCAGGATCTCGGCCAAGTCAGCCTCGGCCGTGGTGGTCCCTTTCAGACCGAACTGCTCTTCCAGCACCTTGAGCAGAGCCGGGGTGAGGAAGGCCGGGGCGGTCGGGCCGGTACGGATGTCTTTCACCCCGAGGGAGAGCAGGGTGAGCAGAATAACGATGGCTTTTTGCTCGAACCAGGAGAGCACCAGCGTCAGCGGCAGATCGTTGACACCGCACTCGAACGCTTCGGAGAGCGCCAGCGCTAACTGGATGGCGGAGTAGGCATCGTTGCACTGACCCACGTCCAGCAGACGCGGAATGCCGCCGATGTCGCCAAAGTCGAGCTTGTTGAACTTGTATTTGCCGCAGCCCAGGGTGAGCAGCAGGCTGTCGCGCGGCGCCGCCTTGGCAAACTCGGTAAAGTAGGCGCGCTCGGCCTTGTCACCGTCACAGCCACCCACCAGGAAGAAGTGGCTGATCTCTCCGGCTTTGACCTTCTCAATCACCGCGGGGGCGGCCTGCATCAGGGCGTTGCGGGCAAAGCCGATGGTGATGAAGTGCTCGAGCTCGGTGTGCTTGAAGCCTTCCAGCGCTTGGGCCTTGGCGATCACTGCGGAGAAATCATCCCCCTCCAGATGAGTGACGCCCGGCCAGCCGACGATGGAGCGGGTGAAGATGCGATCCGAGTAGTTGCCCACGTTCGGGTCGATGATGCAGTTGGAGGTCATAACCACCGCGCCCGGGAAGTTGGCAAACTCCTTCTGCTGGTTCTGCCAGGCGGAGCCGTAGTTGCCCACCAGATGGGGGTACTGCTTGAAGAAGGGGTAGGCCAGCGCGGGCAGCATCTCGCCGTGGGTGTAGACATGAATGCCGGTCCCCTTGGTCTGCTCCAGAATGAGTCTGAGATCCATCATGTCGTGGCCGGAGACCAGAATGCACTTGCCGGGAATTGGCGTGACCCTGACCTGGGTCGGCTCAGGATGGCCGAAGGTGCTGGTTTCACCCAGATCCAGCATCTCCATGATTTTGAAGTTGAGCTGACCGATCTCCATGGCGCAGCTGAACAGCCGACCCATTTCGCTCGGGTCTGTGCTGAGCCAGCTCATGATGCGATGGAATTCGGTGGCCACCTCGTCACTCTGCTGATCCAGCACCCGGGCGTGTTCCATATAGGCGGCGGCCCCCTTGAGGCCGTAGAGGCAGAGCAGACGCAGCCCCATGATGTCTTCGTTCACCTCGCTCTTGCCCCGATTGGGGGCGGCTGGTGCGGCATGGGCAAGTTGTTCCAGCAGTTCGGCACCGGGTTCGAAGTAAGCGGAGTGTGGCAAGTCGTTGACCTGCACCGCCATGGCGGTCAGACGATCGGCCAACTGCTGGCGATAAGCGAGGGCCTGATTGACGTAGGCCACGATGCGATTCGAGTCGAAGTTGACGTTGGTGAGAGTGGCGAAGAAGGCCTTGGGCACGAAGGCATCGATCTCGCGGTCTATGATGCCCTGCTCGCGGGCGGCCAGCGCCCAGGCGCTGAGTCCCTGCAGGGTATAGATCAGCACATCTTGCAGATCCGAGGTTTCCGCCGTCTTGCCGCACATGCCTTGTGCGTAGGCACAGCCGTTGCCAGCCGGGGTACGAATTGTCTGTTCACATTGCACACAAAACATCATGTCTCTCCTAATTGGACATTTCAGTTGTCTGTTTTGTGGCGATTCTATTCCCCTCGTGAAAAACTTAATAGGCATTCAATTTGCCAATTAAGGTTCCCTTGATGCAGATCAAAAACAAAAAAGCCGCCCAAACAGGGCGGCAAGCGGGTGGATAAAAGGAGAGACAACTCAGGTTTGCAACAGAACATAACAATCAGACGGATTGGGCCGTGGTCTGGTCAGGAGCTTTCGGCCCGGTACTTACTCAAGCCAGCATACGTACGCTGTAGTCGGCTTGGTTCACTATCAGGCCAGATAAGCGCGCAGCATCCAGACCAGTTTTTCCTGCTGCTGCACATAGTCGGAGAGGATGGAGGCAGTGCCCTCATCACCGGCTTCGGCGGCCTGACCCAGAATACGGCGCTGGGCGACCAGCAGTTCGCGGAAGCTATCCAGCAGGGATTCGACACAGGCGCGGCCATCGTGCAGCCCTTTTTGCTCGGGGATGGCAGAGACTTTCAGGTAGTCACTGAAGCTGTGCATGGGCACGCCATCCAGCGTCAGGATCCGCTCGGCCAGTGCATCGACTTTCAGCAGCAGGTCGTTGTAAATCTCTTCAAATTTCAGGTGCAGTTCGAAGAACTGGTTGCCACGGATATTCCAGTGGAAGCCGCGCACGTTCATGTAGAGGATCTGGTAGCTGGCCAGCAATTTGTTCAACTCGGCTGCCAGGGCTTGTGATTGAGCAGTATCAAGACCAATCGGGCTTTTCATCATTCACCTCCAGATTTGGAAATCGGTTTGAAATTCTCTTTCGGAACGCACTCAGAGTAACGCCTTGCAAAATGCAGGGACAATTGCTTGTACCTAACTGTTTGATAGTTAATGGCTATCAAACAGTACGCGGCAACGGGGTAAATGGATGAGGATTAGGGAAAGTATTTTTCCAGCAGCGCCATCAGGATGGCCTGACACTCGCGGTCCGGTTTGCTATCGACCTTGCTGGCGCGAAAGTGGAGTTGAAAGGCGCCCATGACGGCGCGGCTCTGCTCATCCCACTGGCCGCTCCGGGGTAGGCCATAGCCATAGCGGGCCAGCTGCTGCTGCCACATTGACGCATCCCAATCGGGCAAGGGACTGGCCAGTAGCTCGGCCACCCGACCTTCATCTGGCCAGGCGCCGACTCCGTACGTCAGATAGAGCTGGCGCCAGGGGAAGTGGGGGCCGGGATCCTGCTTGCGCTCGGGGGCGACATCGCTGTGGCCCAGCACCTGGGTCGGTGGAATCCGGTAGCGGGCGACCAGCTCCCGGCTGAGGGCGCCGACGGCAGCAATCTGCTGCGGGGGATAGGGTTGCCAGCGCCGCGCCTCGGGCGGTAGTGGCTCATCTTCTGCTGGATAGCCGAGGTTGACGATCTCGATGCCAAGGGAGCTGGCATTGAGCCCGGCATATTGGTGCCAGCGGCTGCGTCCCGCATGCCAGGCGCGCGCGTTGTCCGGCACCAGCTGATAGACCGGTAGCGGGGTCTCGTGGCTGTCGCGGGGGATCAGGTAGTGGGCGCTCACCTTGTGCTCCGGCTCGGTCAGCAGGCGCAAGGAATTGGCATCGTCTTCGTCGGTGTAGTGAAGGATCAGAAAGGCGATCCGCTCATTCTGGTTGGCGCTCTGATAGCGGGTAGAGAGCTGGTATTCGGACGGAGTACAACCACCCAGCAGCAGAACCAGTGGCAGAAAGAAGAGGGGAAGAAGACAGCGCCAGCGCCATCCCCCTGCCACAGTCAGTCTGCTGAGCGTGGGAGGAGTGAGTCGCTGGCACATGTCGAAGGCCCGGTCTGGTCAGTCGCGCGGCTGGTTAGCCGCGGTATTTGGCCGTGAGACCGATCAGGAAGTTGCGCAGGATCTGATCCCCGCAATCCTGATAGTGCTTGTGATCCTTGGAGCGGAACAGGGCACTGAGCTCGGACTTGGAGAGGTTGAAGTCGGCGAGCTTGAGGGTGCCGAGCATGTCCTCTTCCTTGAAGTTGAGACCGATACGCAGCTTGCGCAGGATCATGTTGTTGTTGATCCGGTTCGGGATCACCTGGGCCGGTGCATCTTCCCGCACGCCGCGGCGGGCGATGATGAAACCGTCGAGGAACTGGCTCAGGGCCGAGTCGGGACAGGCGACATAGCCTGCCTCTTGCTCTTCACCTTCCGCTGCCTCTTTCATCAACCAGCTGTGCAGCTGGGCGTGAGTGACCGTCAGGTTGCCCTTGGCAAACATCTCGACCATCTGGTCGTTGCTGATGGTGAGGGCGTAGCGCAGACGGCGCAGAATATCGTTGTTGGTCATGCTGACTCCTGTGTAAACGGCGCAACTTTACCATCTGGCGGCCCTCGCGTCAGAAAAAGCGGGGGCCGATACAGTTCAGGTCAAGCTCATCAAGCCTTGCCGAGATAGCGGGGCGCCTCCTGGCGCACCAGTTCCAGCGCATCTTGCAGCTCCAGCAGCTCGGGTTCCAGCTCGCTCACCGGCACGCCGTCACGCAGCTGTTGCTCCAGCTGGGAGAGCAGCCGTTGCAGTCCCGGCACCCCGGAATAGGCACAGCCGCCGTTGAGGCGATGGAGTTGGGCCAGCACCTCGCTATCTTCAATTTCGCCCGCCAGCGCGCTATCCAGCACAGGTTCCACCTCCTCGAAACTGGCCAGCAGCATGGTCAGCATCTCTCTGGCGAGATGCTCTTTCCCCGCCGCTTGTCGCACCGCCAGTGCCCAGTCGATTTGTTGGGCACCATTATTCTGGTGGCGGCGATGGGCAAAGTCGGTGATGAGCTGGGCCAGCATGCTCTCGTCGATGGGTTTGGCCAGATAGTCGTCCATCCCCTGCCGGATCAGCCGCTCCCGTTCGCCGGGGATGGCGTGAGCGGTCACCGCCACGATCGGGGTGGTGGTGTTGAGGGACTGGTTGCGGATCGCCTGGGTGGCGCTGATGCCATCCATGATCGGCATCTGGATATCCATGAAGATGATGTCGAACGGCTGGCTCTGGGCCTGCTTGACCGCTTCCTTGCCGTTTTTGCACACCACCACCTGACTCACCATCTCCTTGAGCATGGCGGCGATCAGCTTGAGGTTGGCTGCGTTGTCATCCACCGCCAGCACCTTGATTGGCTGCAACTGGCGCGGAGCAGGCTGAGCAGGTAGCTTCTGGCGGCTCGATTCCGGCGAGAGCAGGGCGTGCAGCAGCTTGCGGTGGTTGACCGGTTTGGAGAGACAGTGCTGGGCGCCATGGGCCAGCATAGCTTCATAGAGCGCTGGCTCGTGGCTGCTGAGCAGTACTATGGTGTTCTGCTGCTGGCCGTTCAGTCTGTCGAGACGGCCGATCACCTGCTGCGGCGTATGCAGGGTGCTGCTGCCGATGATCACCATCTCCTGCTCGCTCATCTCGGGCCAGGGATCATCGCTGGTCAGTGGGTGCACGTCGAGGTGCCACTCCGCCAACAGGGCGAGCAGAGAGGCTTGCGCGAAGGGATCCGGTTCCAGCAACCAGAGCCGTTTGCCACGGATCCGATCCAGCGGCAGTTGATCGGTCTGGGGCAGGGGTGAGACCTCCACATCCAGACTGAAGGAGAAGATGGATCCCTTGCCGAGCTCCGATTCGAAGCGGATCTGGCCGCCCATCTGCTGCACCAGCTTCTGGGTGATGACGAGGCCCAGGCCCGTGCCGCCATAACGGCGGGAGATGGAGGAGTCGGCCTGATTGAAGGCCTGGAACAGCTGATGTTGCTGCTCTTGGGAGATACCGATGCCGGTATCGCGGATCTGGACGTTGAGCCTCACCTTGTGGTTGCCACTGCCGGTCTGCTCGATATGGACATCCACGTTGCCCTGTTCGGTGAACTTGATGGCGTTGCCGGTGAGGTTGGTCAGCACCTGTTGCAGACGCATGGGGTCGCCGGTGAGGTAGTCCGGCACATCGGCATCCACCCGCAGGGAGAGCTCCAGCTGCTTGTCGTGGGCGCTGGGGCCGAGCAGGTGCATGGTCTCGTTGAGGGTGTCGCGCAGGCTGAACGGGATATGCTCCAGCTGCAGCTTGCCCGCTTCCAACTTCGAGAAGTCGAGGATGTCGTTGATGATGCCAAGCAGGTTGCGCGCCGACTTCTCGATAGTCTGCATATAGTCGGTCTGGCTCGGGGTCAGGCTGGTTTTCAGCAGCTGGCGGGTAAAACCGATGACCCCGTTGAGCGGGGTACGCAGCTCGTGGGACATGTTGGCCAGAAACTCCGACTTGACCCGCGCCGCCTCCTGCGCCCGCTTCTTGGCCATGTCGAGTTCGACGTTCTGGATCTCGATCTGCTCCAGGGTTTCGCGCAGGTCAGAGGTGGCCTGATCGATATTCTGCTGCATCTCTTCGTGATATTCGGAGAGCGCCTTGGCCATGGCGTTGATGCCGTTTTTCAGCATATCCAGCTCGCCGGTGAGCTGGCCGCTGACCCGGGTATCGAGCCGCCCCTCCCTGATCTTGTGCACCGCCTGCACCATGTTGGTGATGGGCTGGGTCACGCTCTTGACCAGACGGAAGCCAAACAGGGTGCTGAAGGCCACCCCGATGAGCACCATGATCACCGCAAAGAAGGTATCGCGGTACTGCAGCAGCATGGCCCGATCGGTCGCCATCTGCATCGAGATGTAGCCGATCATCGGCGGCTCCACATCGCTGGGCAGCGGGAAGCCATCCAGACTGGTTTCAGCCTGGATCGGGGTGCGCAAAATGATGTCGTCCCCCTGAAACGTTACGCTGGTCAGATCCGGAATAGGCTCGCCATCGGGCAGCCTGAGCCGGGTGAAATCCCGGTGATAGTTCGAGGTGACGAACAGCTGGTTGTCCTGGGTGAAGACAGCGATGGACTTGATGAAGGGGGAGTTCTTGCGGTGGGTCAGGCCAATCAGCCGCTTGAGGGATTCGCGACTGTGCTGGGTCATCCCGTATTCACTGGCGATCGCCAGCGGTTCGATGATGTTGATCCCCTGATCAATGAGGTTGTTTTCCAGCTGCTGGTAGCGGTGGAAGGTGAAGTAACCGGCCATCAGGCCACCGATGATCAGGGTCGGCAGGATGGTGAAGGCGAGAACGCGTGCTCTCAGGCCATATTTGGTCATACGAACAGGCCACCAGTGAACAGGGTTGGCGATAGGGTTGATGGCAATACACGGGCTCTGTGGCCGTATTTGGTCATACTATTATTCTTGTGGGACAATACCCGGCAGCAGATTCCACAATCATGACATAGCCACCTATAGGCACCAAGTTTTATGGCCCAGTTTTTCAAGCCCCAAAAGAAGTCCACCCAGCTCCAACGCATTGAATTTACGATAGACACCCTCGATCACCACTGCGTCGGTATCGGTCGCCATCAGGGCAAGGCGATCTTCGTCGAAGGGGCACTGCCCGGCGAGACCGTCAAGGCACGCATCACCGAAGAGAAAAAGCAGTATGGTCACGCCGCCTTGCAACAGGTGGTGACCCCGGCGGCCAATCGTATCGCCCCCTTTTGCAGCCACTATCGCGAGTGCGGCGGTTGCAGTGTCCAGCACATGTCGGTTGCCGATCAGCAAGCCGCCAAGGCCGCGGGACTGGTCAGCCTGTTCGAGCGGTTGGGCAACATCAAGGCGCCGGCGCTGGAGCCGGTACTGACCGGTGAAGATCGCGCCTACCGCCGGGTCTGTCGTCTGGCCATCAAATTTGACAAGAACGGTCGCTGCACCCGGGTCGGTTTCCGCCGTCGCAACAGCAACGATCTGGTGGAGATCGACAGTTGCCCTGTGCTGGCCGAGCCGCTCTCTGCGCTGATTGCCCCGCTGCGTGAGTGCCTCAATCGCCTCAAGAGCCAGCGCGAGCTGGGCCATGCGGAGCTAATCCAAGCCGAGCAGGGGATCATGATGCTGCTGCGCCATACTGGCCGCCCCAATGAGGCGGATCGTGCCCTGCTGGTGGAGTTTGCAAAAGCGCAGGGGATCGACCTCTATCTGCAGGCGGCCGATGATCGCATCGAAGCGCTGCAGCAACATTTTTCCCCATCCTACTCGCTGGATGGCCTGTCTCTTGCATTTGCTCCCGGTGATTTCATTCAGGTCAACGGCCCCATCAACCAGAACATGGTGGGGCAGGCGCTGACATGGCTCGGGGCGAGCAAGGATGACAAGGTGCTCGATCTCTTCTGCGGTATCGGCAACTTCACCCTGCCGCTGGCCAGTCAGGCTCGCGAAGTGGTGGGTGTCGAAGGTGAACTGGCCATGGTGCAGCGGGCCGAAGAGAACGCCCGTCGCAACGGCATCACCAATGCCCGTTTCTACAAGGCCGACCTGAGCGATGACATCGTCGGCATGTCCTGGGCGCGGGAAGGGTTCGATCTGGTGCTGCTGGATCCGGCGCGCCCCGGCGCGCTGGAAGTGATGGGACACGTCGTGAAACTTTCACCCAAGCGGGTGGTCTACGTCTCCTGTAACCCGGTCACCCTGGCGCGAGACAGTCAGGTGCTGGTGAAAGGGGGTTACCGTCTGGTGCGCCTCGGCATGCTCGACATGTTCCCTCACACCGGTCATCTGGAGTCCATGGCGCTGTTTGAACGGGAGTAAATGACTCATCAGTTCGGCGATGCGGATATGTAATCTGGCGTGTCTGCGTCTGTTTGAGCTGATGTGATTGGGGTAATCTAGACCCTCGTCGTTCGGCAGGGCCTGTTGGCGCGCTCTATTGTCTTTCTGGACAATATGCCTTGAAAAGTGCGCTGGATATCCCCATTTGAGGCAATCTCATGAGGGGAGAAAGTGACAGCTTTCGGCCCGATAATTTAAAGGATTGATACCATGGTTGCGGTTCGCGATATTCATTTGAAAGACAACTTCACCCTGGAAGAGTGGGTCAGCTCGCTCTCCTTGAGTGACAGTGAAAAGGATCAGTTGCGAACCGTCTATCAGTATTGTCTGACGCTCGGTGACGAGGCGCTGACCAGCAAGCTGCTGGTGCGTGGCATCGAAATGGTGGGCATCCTGCAGATGCTCAGCATGGATATCGGCACCCTCAAAGCGGCCATCATCTACCCCTTCGTCGAAGCCGGTCTCATCAGCCAGGAGCGGATGGACGAGGATTTCGGCTCCAAGATCGCCAAGCTGGTGGAAGGGGTGCTGGAGATGGAAGCCATCCGCTCCCTGCAGACCCTCCATCGCAGCGAAACCTCGCCGGAGCAGGTCGACAATGTGCGTCGCATGTTGCTCGCCATGGTCGAGGATGTGCGCGCCGTGGTGATCAAGCTGGCGGAGCGGATCGCCTGCCTGCGGGAAGCGAAGACGGCAGATGAAGAGACCCGGGTGCTGATGGCCCAGGAGATCACCAATATCTATGCGCCGCTCGCCAACCGTCTGGGCATCGGCCAGCTCAAGTGGGAGCTGGAAGATCTCGCCTTCCGTTACCTGCACCCGGATACCTACAAACAGATCGCCAAGCAGCTCGACGAGAAGCGGCTCGACCGCGAGCGCTATATCCGCGAGTTTGTGCAATCCCTGCGTAATGGGTTGAAAGAGGCGGGAGTTGACGCCGAGGTGTACGGTCGGCCGAAACACATCTACAGCATCTGGCGCAAGATGCAGAAGAAGCACCTCGAATTCAACGAGTTGTTCGACGTGCGCGCGGTGCGGGTAGTGACCAAGCGGTTGCAGGATTGCTATGCAGCGCTCGGCATAGTCCACACCCAGTTCCACCACATTCCCCGCGAGTTTGACGACTATGTCGCCAACCCCAAACCCAACGGCTATCAGTCGATCCACACCGTCGTGGTGGGGCCGGAGGGCAAGACTGTCGAGATCCAGATCCGTACCGACCAGATGCATCAGGATGCCGAACTCGGCGTCGCGGCGCACTGGCGCTACAAGGAAGGGGCACAGGCAGGCGGCAAGGCCAACACCTTCGAAGACAAGATCGAGTGGCTGCGCAAGCTGCTCGCCTGGCAGGAGGATCTCTCCGAGAGCGGCTCCCTGCTGGAAGATCTGCGCAGTCAGGTGTTCGAGGACAGAGTCTACGTCTTCACCCCGAAAGGGGATGTCATCGACCTGCCGGCAGGCGCCACCCCGCTCGATTTTGCCTATCACGTCCACAGCATGATCGGCCACCGCTGCATCGGCGCCAAGATTGATGGTCGCATCGTGCCGTTCACCTACGCGCTGCAGACCGGCGATCAGGTGGAGGTGATCACCCAGAAAGAGCCGAACCCGAGCCGCGACTGGATGAACCCCAACGCCGGCTTCCTGCGCTCCAGCCGGGCGCGGGCCAAGGTGGCGACCTGGTTCAGAAAACTGGATCGGGACAAGAATATCGTGGCCGGTCGCGAGCTGTTCGAGAAGGAGCTGGATCGCCACAACCTCAGCATGTCCAAGATCGACAAGGGCAACATGCTGCGCCGCTTCAATCTGGAGAGCACCGACGATCTGCTGGCCGGTATCGGCAGCGGCGATATCCGCATCAACCAAGTGCTCAACTATCTCGACACCTGCTACAACAAGCCGACGGCGGAAGAGGAAGATCGCCGATTGCTGGAGAAGCTGGAGCAGAAGGCCAATGCGCCGATGCGCCACAAGCCCAAAGACCACATAGTGGTGGAAGGGGTTGGCAACCTGATGACCCATATCGCCCGCTGCTGTCAGCCCATTCCGGGGGACTCCATTCAGGGCTTTATCACCATGGGGCGCGGCGTATCCATTCACCGGGAAGATTGCGAGCAGCTCAAGGAGCTGTCACGGCGCAACCCGGAGCGGCTGATCGATGCGGTGTGGGGGGAGAACTACTCCGGCGGCTATGGCCTCACCATCCGGATCATCTCCAACGATCGCTCCGGCCTGCTGCGCGATATCACCACAGTGCTGGCCAACGAGAAGATCAATGTGATGGGGGTGCGCTCACGCTCCAACGTGCGCGAGCAGACCGCCGAGATCGACATGGAGCTGGAGATTTACAACATCAACGCCTTCAACCGGGCGTTGGCCAAGCTCAGTCAGCTCAACGACGTGATCAGCGCCAAGCGGCTTTGATAGCGAACCGACCGGCCCCAGTGGCCGGTCTGCATTTACGACCCTTTTTGAACGAATCAACAAGCGAATATCCCATGTCCCAACGTTACGATCTGCCCCAACTGCTCGACATCATGGCTCGCCTGCGCGATCCGCAAAACGGCTGCCCCTGGGATCTGAAACAGGACTTCCAGACCATAGTGCCGCACACCCTGGAAGAGGCCTACGAAGTGGCCGATGCCATCGAGACCGAGGATTGGCAAGGGCTGAAAGGGGAGTTGGGTGACCTGCTGTTTCAGGTGGTGTTCTATGCCCAGCTGGGTAAAGAGCGCGGCTTGTTCGACTTCGTCGATATCGTCGATACGGTGAGCGAAAAGCTCATTCGCCGTCATCCCCACGTTTTTTCCGATGCAGACCTTGGCGACGAGAAAGCGGTAAAAGCGAACTGGGAAGCGGAAAAGGCCAAAGAGCGGGCGGCCCTCGACAAAGAGAGCGTGCTGGACGACATCCCGCTCTCGCTGCCTGCCCTGACCCGCGCCGCCAAAATTCAGAAACGCTGCGCCACCGTCGGTTTTGACTGGAAGACGCTGGGGCCTGTGGTGGACAAGATCCACGAAGAGATCGACGAGGTGATGGAAGAGGCGCTGATGGCCGATGTGGACGAGGCGCGGGTGAGCGACGAGCTCGGCGACTTGCTGTTTGCCACCGTCAATCTGGTGCGTCATCTGGGCAAGGATCCGGAGCAGGTGCTGCGCGGCGCCAACGCCAAGTTCGAACGTCGTTTTCGTCAGGTTGAGCAGATAATCGCCGCAGAAGGCTTGAAAATGACCGATTGCACCCTCGAAAAGCTCGATGCCGCCTGGGATAAGGCGAAGGAAACCGAGCAAAGTTGATTTGGCGCAAGATGGGGGGGCGGTGAGCCTGATAGATTTTTGCTCATTGTTTGGGAGAGGGGTTTTTGGTATACTGTTTCCCCGTCCTGCTTCATCCCCGAAGCACCCCTTAAAATTCCCTAAACTTCTTTCAGGTTCAGCATGACGACCAAATATATTTTTGTTACTGGTGGCGTTGTTTCATCCCTCGGCAAAGGCATTGCCGCAGCTTCTCTGGCAGCCATTCTGGAAGCCCGTGGTCTGGATGTGACCATCATGAAACTGGACCCGTACATCAACGTGGATCCGGGCACCATGAGCCCGACCCAGCATGGTGAAGTGTTCGTAACCGAGGACGGGGCCGAAACCGATCTGGATTTGGGCCACTACGAGCGTTTCATCCGCACCAAGATGACCCGTCGCAACAACTTTACCACCGGCCGTATCTACGCCGACGTACTGCGTAAAGAGCGTCGTGGTGACTATCTGGGCGCCACCATTCAGGTTATCCCGCACATCACCAACGCCATCAAGGAGCGTGTGATTGCCGGTGCCGAAGGCCATCAGGTTGCCATCGTCGAAGTGGGCGGTACCGTAGGTGACATCGAGTCCCTGCCGTTCCTCGAGGCCATTCGTCAGCTGGCTGCCGAAGTGGGCCGCAACAATGCAATGTTCATGCACCTGACGCTGGTTCCTTACTTGGCTGCTGCCGGTGAAGTGAAGACCAAGCCGACCCAGCACTCCGTGAAAGAGCTGCTCTCCATCGGTATCCAGCCGGATGTGCTGATCTGCCGCTCCGACCGTGCCATTCCGGCCAACGAGCGCGCCAAGATTGCCCTGTTCTGCAACGTGCCCGAGCGCGCCGTCATCTCCATGAAAGACGTCGACTCTATCTACAAGATCCCGGCACTGCTGAAATCCCAGAACCTGGACTCCTACTTCACCGAGCGTTTCGGTCTGGAGTGCAAAGAAGCTGATTTGTCCGAGTGGGAACAGGTTATCTACGAAGAGGCCAACCCGACTGGTGAAGTAACCATCGGTATGGTCGGCAAGTACGTCTCCCTGCCGGACGCTTACAAGTCCGTCAACGAGGCGCTCAAGCACGGTGGTCTCAAGACCCGTCACTCCGTCAACATCAAGTACATCGACTCTCAGGATATCGAGACCCGTGGCGCCGAGCTGCTGGAAGGTCTGGACGCGATCCTGGTGCCGGGTGGCTTCGGTGAGCGCGGTGTGGAAGGCAAAATTCTGGCTGCCCAGTATGCCCGCGAGAACAAGATCCCCTACCTGGGTATCTGCCTCGGCATGCAGGTTGCCATGATCGAATTCGCTCGCAACGTGGCGGGCATGGAAGGGGCTCACTCCTCCGAATTCAAGAAAGATTGCGCCTATCCGGTTGTCGGCCTCATCACCGAGTGGGTGGATGAAGAAGGTAACGTCGAGACCCGTACCGAGAAGTCTGATCTGGGCGGTACCATGCGTCTGGGTTCCCAGCTCTGCCACTTGGTCGAAGATTCCAAAGTGCGTCAGATGTACGGCAGCCCGACCATTTACGAGCGTCACCGTCACCGTTACGAAGTCAACAACAAGCTGCTGCCGCAGATTGAAGCGGCAGGTCTGAAAGTGACCGGTCTCTCCGCCGACAAGAAGTTGGTGGAAATCATCGAGATCCCGGATCACCCCTGGTTCGTGGCTGCGCAGTTCCACCCGGAGTTCACCTCTACTCCTCGTGATGGCCACGCTCTGTTCGCCGGTTTTGTGAAGGCGGCAGGCGAGTATCAGAAGCGTAATTTGAAGTAATTGAAAATAAATGCGGTTGGGGCACTGTGCCACAGCCGCTTTTTTTGGCATATTTTTGTTGTTTTTTTACGAAACCTGAGGAAATACACATGTCCAAGATCGTTAAAGTGATCGGTCGTGAAATCATCGACTCCCGTGGTAACCCGACCGTTGAGGCCGAAGTTCACCTGGAAGGTGGTTTTGTTGGTATGGCAGCCGCTCCGTCTGGCGCGTCCACCGGTTCCCGCGAAGCGCTGGAACTGCGTGACGGCGACAAGAGCCGTTTCCTGGGTAAAGGCGTGCTGAAAGCCATCGAAGCCGTAAACGGCCCGATCGCTCAAGCTCTGCTGGGTAAAGATGCCAAGGACCAGGCCACTGTCGACCAGATCATGATCGACCTCGACGGTACCGAGAACAAATCCAAGTTCGGCGCCAACGCCATCCTGGCTGTTTCCCTGGCTAACGCCAAAGCTGCCGCTGCTGCCAAAGGTATGCCGCTGTACGCCCACATCGCCGAGCTGAACGGCACCCCGGGTGTTTACTCCATGCCGCTGCCGATGATGAACATCATCAACGGTGGTGAGCACGCCGACAACAACGTCGACATCCAGGAGTTCATGATCCAGCCGGTTGGCGCCAAGACCCTGAAAGAAGCCGTTCGCATGGGCGCAGAAGTGTTCCACAACCTGGCCAAAGTGCTGAAGTCCAAGGGCTACAACACTGCAGTTGGTGACGAAGGTGGTTTCGCTCCGAACCTGAAATCCAACGCCGAAGCGCTGGAAGTTATCGCTGAAGCCGTTGCCGCTGCCGGTTACAAACTGGGCACCGACATCACCCTGGCTATGGACTGCGCTGCTTCCGAGTTCTACGACGCAGAGAAGAAAGAGTACAACCTGAAAGGCGAAGGTCGTGTCTTCACCTCCAACGGTTTCTCCGACTTCCTGGCTGACCTGACCACCAAGTTCCCGATCGTCTCCATCGAAGATGGCCTGGACGAATCTGACTGGGAAGGTTTCGCCTACCAGACTGCTGAACTGGGCAAGAAAATCCAGATCGTGGGTGACGACCTGTTCGTAACCAACACCAAGATCCTGAAGCGCGGTATCGACAACGGCATCGCCAACTCCATCCTGATCAAGTTCAACCAGATCGGTTCCCTGACCGAAACTCTGGCTGCCATCAAGATGGCCAAAGACGCTGGCTACACTGCCGTCATCTCCCACCGCTCCGGTGAGACCGAAGACGCGACCATCGCCGACCTGGCTGTTGGTACCGCTGCTGGCCAGATCAAGACCGGTTCCATGAGCCGTTCTGACCGTGTTGCCAAGTACAACCAGCTGATCCGTATCGAAGAAGCTCTGGGTGCCAAAGCTCCTTTCCGCGGTCTGAAAGAAGTTAAAAACCAGGCTTAATTTGCTGGTTTGCCAGCCTCGGCTGGAATGAAAAAAACCGGAACCCTTGGGTTCCGGTTTTTTTATGCCTGCTGTTCAAGCCAGCGTTGCAGATGCTGCACAAACAGCGCGGGCTGCTCGATGGGGTAGAGGTGCCCGGCGTGTGGCACCTGCAAGCGCTCGCAGGCGGGAATGGCGTTGCCAATAGCCTCACAGACCAGCGCAAACAGCGCTCTGGTATCTGTGCCCTGCACGATGCAGGTGGGCATGTTGAGCATGGCAAGGCGCCCGGGTGACCAATCTGGCCGCTCGCTTTGGTTCAACTGTTTGGGCAGACTATCGGCTTCTGCCAATTGCGCCTGCTGCCACTTGAGGGGCTGTGCAGCAAAATAGCCTGCATGACCACCCGAACCATCGATCAGGGTCGCCACGGCCTCTTGCAACAAGCCTTCCCCAACCTGGCCAAACACGGGGCCAAACATGGCTCCGGCATCGGCCATAAAGGCAGCGATCCCCTGTTCATCGAGGGCACCCGGGCAGCCCGGCTCAACCAGATAGAGGCTTATGAATTGCTCCGGAGCCATCAGGGCAGCGGTCAGGGCAACATCCGCCCCGTATGACCAGCCCGCCAGATGTACTGGCCCGCACGGCAATTGTTCCAGCAGGGCAAGCAGATCGCTGGCGTGGCTCTCCAGACCAAATGGCCCGTTTTTGCCCGCCTCGCCAAAGTGGCGCAGAGTGGGAGCATAGACGGTGTAGTGACGTGAGAGCTGCTCGATATGTTCGAGCCAGAGGGTATGGTTGGCCAGTGCGCCATGGATCAGCAGCAACGGCTCGCCCGAACCGGCCTGCAGGCAAGGCAGCGGGCTGTCATTGACGATATAGGTGTGAGTCTGTGATTGCATATCAACGCCTCCCCGGCGTGTCATAAGAGCACAAGAGTATATGACAAGCGCCCTGTGGCCGGTAAGTAGGCTCTTTCAGGTTGGCGATAGCCACTATAAGCAAAAGTTGTGTCATTATCGGAAAACCCATAAATCCAGCTTATAGTGGCATCGGCAAGCCTTGGGTTGCCCCAGGGGGGGCGATATCAACCCCGCAAGGGTATCTTCCGATCCTTTCTTGTTTAGTAGTGGGGTTATTCGTGATTTTTAAAATAAGCTACGTTATTCGAACCTACAATCTATTTGTTTAGCACGTTCATGGCTATCTCGTTACGTTGCATAAATCCAATACCATCATTGAGTAATTTCTGATGGATGTCTTTTTTTACTGATAAGACCTCACCATTTTCAATGGTAAAATAATTGATGTATTTTTTATTTATTAGCTCAGCTGTACTTTTACTAAAACCATTCTGTATCATGGATATAGTTGTTTCATTCGTTGTTCCGTATTTCAAAAGTTTGTAATAGTTTTCATCTATTAATTCACTATCGAAGAGGATATCTATATATCTGAAAATATTGTAATCAAC
>NZ_QAJD01000163.1:0-2251 GCF_003061465.1 Aeromonas sp. HMWF017 | reverse complement strand
ATGAATAGGTTGAGTACACAAAGTGTAACTGTAAGCCAGTGAAATCCCCGTACTACAAGATCCCAAACCTTGATTTTTTGATTATCTGACATGATTTCACTCCATGAAGTTGGTGTGTTATATGACACGCAGCAATGCGTTATCTCACTGCACAATGAGTAAATACACTATAACTTCCATTTCTTAAGAAAAACTTAACAACTATAGCTTATAGCTTTTGCAGTCTAGTTTACTGGGTACTAAGAATGCCATGTGGCTCGACATGAATCACAACAACTGAGTTCGGTAGCTTATCTTCAAGTTCTCATTCGATCTGGTCACATGAAACATCACATGCAATCACCAATGCAGATAAATGGTTAACCTGCTGGCTCGAGTGAAACACTATCATGAATTGCGTGTCTCCTTTTCCAAGAAATGACTATGGAATAGCGAAGGTGTAACACTATTCGTAGCAGTTATTTAGTAAGAAATTACGTCCACACACAATAGGAAAGTTATAATTCTGTTCATTAATCGAACTAACCGTTTTTATAACAAGTTTATCTCAATTATGATTAGTATCATAAACTTGTAAAAAATAGTTGCAGTTATTATTTCTGCAATGCATCATTAATGCGTTGCCTATGCTTTTAACGTTATAAAAATTTTCTGTAAGGGTTGTTAGCCATTAACATTCTTCATTCGTACTTTTGTGGATTCTGTTGAGTGGGTTAATATAACGGTCTTTTACCAGATGCACATAATTTAAACGTTTTCAGATAGAGATTAATAATGGTTTGTTTACTCAACCAAAGGAGTTTATTTATGATTTTTAATAGAGGGGAATCATGGAGTTAGTGAAAACTAGAAAATGTAAAGTTCCAATGGATAGGGGGGCAGGGCTGGTTAATTATGATCAGGATTCATTTTTAGTCGAAGGGCTTTTGGATGAGAATTCATTGGCTGGCTTCTATGGCCCAAGTGGTTCTCGTAAGTCATTTTTGATAATCGATATAGCTTGTAGAGTGGCTACAGGTAAGCCTTGGCAGGGCTTGGATGTCAAGCAGGGCTCGGTTATCTATGTTGCTGCGGAAGGCAGTAATGGAATGATAAAGAGAATGAATGCCTGGGTTAATAAATATAACAATGGCGAAGATATAAAAAATTTTTATCGTATATCTCAGCCTATGTTTGTGTCTAAGCAAGAGTTTATCGATGATTTGATTTTAGCTACAGAGGATGTCTTGCTTGAGACGGGGATGCCTGTACGGTTGATCGTTATCGATACTTTGGCAAGATGCTTCACTGGAAATGAAAATACAGCAGAAGATATGGGGGCATTTATTGCTGGCTGTGATCAGATAAAGGTTAAATCTGGCGCAACAATTTTGATTGTACACCATACTGGTAAGGACATAGCTCGTGGAGCTAAAGGAGCATACTCTTTCAAAGCTGCACTAGATAATGAGTATTTTGTTACAAAAGATGAAGATAAAAAGAGTCTTTCTTCAAAATTGGTTTGCACAAAGAGTAAAGATGGAAATGACGACCTGGATATGTCAATTGGTTTAAAAATAGAAACTCTTGGCAGAACGATTAAAGGGAAAGTTATCGATACCTTAGTTGTTATTGATGGTGAGTACGATAATAAGAATGAATATGTCAGCTCTAATGATGGAAGCAAGGAAGAAAAAAAAGAAATAAATAGCACAAGGGGTGTAAGTGGTGTCTATTAAAATAATAAATCATAAAGTTAATTTTTTTGCTCTTGTTGATCCATTGCTAGGTAGAATAACAGGGCTGTTCATCCCGATTGCTAATGGTAAGCGTGAAAGCAACGTGGTTTTGAGTTCGGTGTTTAGTGAACAGAAAATTCGAGTTAATATAGAGCAAGGGTTGGATTATTCTGATCAAAGCATTCTCTTTTCTTTAATTGCCCTTGCCGGTATTGATGGGAAAATTATAAATGAAAGCTCTAAAGGGCCTAGATCTACTTATTTATGGAGTAATTTGAATGCTATGTATAATGCTGCAAGTGAAAATGCGATATTGCTTTCAACTACTCAGGCGAAAATTATTAGTGTTTTAGGTTGGAATAAATCTGGTCATGAATATGATAGATTGAAGGAGGGTCTTGATAGGTTGAGTAAAGTTGATTTACACCTCATATCAGAGGGTTATGAATGGAAATCTAGCATGTTAAGCTATTTAATCTCAAAAAATGATATAGGCCGAGAGGATGTTGTTGATGTAGTTGTAAATCCAAGAA
>NZ_QAJD01000031.1:0-18328 GCF_003061465.1 Aeromonas sp. HMWF017 | reverse complement strand
GGCGAAAGCTTTACCACCGAAGTGCTTGGCCAGCACGTTGGTGATAGCTGCAGTCAGGGTGGTTTTACCGTGGTCAACGTGGCCGATGGTGCCGACGTTTACGTGCGGTTTATTACGCTCAAATTTTTCTTTAGACACGACGTAGTCCTTCTAGGTTAAACCCGCCTACCGTCGTAGGCGGGGAATCTTAAATTACTTGGATTTGCGCTCTTCGATCACGGCTTGTGCAACGTTAGTCGGTGCATCGTGATACTTGGCGAATTCCATAGCGTAGGAAGCACGACCCTGGGTAGCGGAACGCAGTGCAGTTGCATAACCGAACATTTCGGCCAGCGGCACCAGAGCACGCACGATCTTGCCGGACGGGCCATCTTCCATACCTTCGATCAGGCCACGACGACGGTTCAGGTCACCGATAACGTCGCCCATGTAATCTTCCGGAGTTTCAACTTCTACTTTCATGATCGGTTCGAGCAGAACCGGGTTGGCTTTCATGAAGCCAGCCTTAAAGGCCATGGAAGCAGCGATTTTGAACGCCAGTTCGGAAGAGTCGACATCGTGGTAAGAACCGAAGTGCAGACGCACACCCAGATCCATAACCGGGTAACCAGCCAGCGGACCAGATTTGAGCTGCTCACGGATACCTTTATCAACACCCGGGATGAATTCACCAGGAATGACACCACCTTTGATGTCGTTGACGAATTCGTAGGCTTTGCCTTCTTCCAGCGGGTACATGTCGATAACAACATGACCGTACTGACCGCGACCACCAGACTGCTTGGCATGCTTGCCTTCGATGTCTTTAACGGTGGTACGGATGGTTTCACGGTAGGCAACCTGCGGCTTACCTACGTTGGCTTCAACCTTGAACTCGCGACGCATACGGTCAACGATGATGTCCAGGTGCAGCTCACCCATACCAGCGATGATGGTTTGACCTGACTCTTCGTCAGTCCATACGCGGAAGGACGGATCTTCCTGAGCCAGACGGCCCAGTGCCAGACCCATCTTCTCTTGGTCAGCCTTGGTTTTCGGCTCAACCGCGATAGAAATTACCGGCTCCGGGAATTCCATACGCTCGAGGATGATCGGTGCATTCGGGTCACACAGGGTGTCACCAGTGGTCACGTCTTTCAGACCGATAGCAGCAGCGATGTCACCAGCGCGTACTTCTTTGATCTCTTCACGCTTGTTGGCATGCATCTGAACGATACGGCCAAAACGCTCGCGCTTGTCCTTGACGGAGTTAAGCACGGTGTCACCGGAGTTGATCACGCCAGAGTAGACACGGAAGAAGGTCAGGTTACCAACGAACGGGTCGGTAGCGATCTTGAACGCCAGAGCAGAGAACGGCTCGTCATCAGAAGCATGACGCTCGTCTTTGGTCTCGCCGTCCATTTTCAGGCCGTCGATAGCAGCAACGTCGGTCGGAGCCGGCAGGTACTCGATCACGGCATCCAGCATTGCCTGTACGCCCTTGTTCTTGAACGCGGAGCCACAGGTTACCAGGATGATTTCGTTGTTCAGCACGCGCTGACGCAGAGCACCTTTGATCTCTTCCTCGGTCAGCTCTTCGCCGCCCAGGTATTTTTCCATCAGGTCTTCAGACGCTTCAGCAGCGGCTTCAACCAGATTCATGCGCATTTCTTGCGCCTGTTCCAGCAACTCGGCCGGGACGTCTTCGTAATCGAAGGATACGCCCTGATCAGCTTCATTCCAGTTGATGGCTTTCATCTTGACCAGGTCAACAACGCCCTTGAAGTTCTCTTCAGAGCCGATGTTCAGCTGAAGGGGAACCGGAGTACCTTTCAGACGGGTCTTGATGTGCTCAACGCAACGCAGGAAGTTGGCGCCGGTACGGTCCATCTTGTTGACGAACGCGATACGAGGAACCTTGTACTTGTTAGCCTGACGCCATACGGTTTCAGACTGTGGCTGTACGCCACCTACGGCACAGTACACCATCACGGCACCGTCCAGAACACGCATTGAACGCTCTACTTCGATAGTAAAGTCAACGTGGCCCGGGGTATCGATGATGTTGATACGGTGCGGTTGGAACTGTTTACCCATACCGGACCAGAAAGCGGTGGTCGCGGCGGAGGTGATGGTGATACCACGCTCTTGTTCCTGTTCCATCCAGTCCATGGTGGCAGCGCCATCGTGAACTTCACCGATCTTGTGACTTACACCGGTGTAAAACAGTACGCGCTCGGTAGTAGTAGTCTTACCGGCGTCAATGTGAGCGGAGATACCGATGTTACGATAACGCTCAATGGGGGTTGTACGAGCCATTGTCATCCTCTTACTAAGGCGCTTGTCCCTAGATAATTAAAGGTGCGCAGAGTCAAAAGACCCTGCGCAAGCGGATTACCAGCGGAAGTGAGCGAAGGCTTTGTTCGCTTCAGCCATACGGTGAACGTCTTCACGTTTCTTGACAGACGAACCCTTATTGTCAGCGGCATCCAGCAGCTCGCCAGCCAGACGCTGAGCCATTGATTTTTCACCACGTTTACGAGCGGCATCAACCAACCAGCGCATTGCCAGGGCATTGCGACGTACCGGACGAACTTCTACCGGCACCTGATAGGTTGCACCACCGACGCGACGAGATTTAACCTCGACCGCCGGACGAATGTTATCCAGAGCTTCTTCGAATACGGCCAGGTGCTCTTTGCCAGATTTGGTGGCAATGATGTCCAGGGCGCCATAAACAATGGCTTCTGCAACAGATTTCTTACCGTCAACCATTACTACGTTGACAAATTTAGCCAGCAGCTCTGATCCGAACTTGGGATCTGGCAGGATTTTACGCTGACCAACAACACGACGTCTTGGCATTTCAAATTCTCCGTAACTTCAGGGATTACCCAAAACTAGAAAGCTATCTAACTAGAAACGAATTAACGTTTGGCCTTACTTAACGGAGAACCATTAAGCTTTAGGACGCTTCACGCCATACTTGGAGCGAGCCTGCTTACGGTCTTTAACACCGGCACAGTCCAACGCACCACGAACGGTGTGATAACGAACACCTGGCAAGTCTTTTACACGACCGCCACGGATCAGAACAACAGAGTGCTCTTGCAGGTTGTGACCTTCACCGCCGATGTAGGAGGTGACTTCGAAGCCGTTGGTCAGACGTACACGGCACACTTTACGCAGTGCAGAGTTAGGCTTCTTCGGGGTGGTGGTATATACACGAGTGCATACGCCACGCTTCTGAGGGCACGCTTCCAGCGCCGGCACGTTGCTTTTCACAACGAGCTTGATGCGTGGCTTGCGAACCAACTGGTTAATAGTTGCCATCAAAAGGCTCCTGATAATGACTTCATAAACGTGTGGAAAATCCTCCCCGCAGATACGGGGACGCGAAATTTTATGCCCTGTTGTCTGGGGAGTCAAGATTTATACAATTTGCGTCACAAAAGGGCAATTCGGATCCGTTTGATTTCACGACATCACATTGAATTATCTTGAAAATGTGCTTCTCAGCCACCCCAGGTGCGCGGGGAACCTTTTTGCGCAATCAGTGCCACCAGACCCGCCATATCGAGCACATTCCCCACCCGATGCTGCAAACCGCGAGCTTGCAGATCTTCCTGCATCACATAAAGCGGGATACCCGCCAGCCGCGCGCTCCACTGGGGAGCCGATGCCGCAATCACGGCATCCTGCATCAGTACCAGCTCATCCTCGGGCTGAAGGTATGAGAGCGCCTCTGCCAGAGCCTGACTCTGAAAGGGAGAGTTCAATATCAGATGCAACATGGAGACCTCAAAAGCTGATGTGAGTCGAACATTGTGCCCAGCGCCGAGCCAGTTCCTGGCGCGGCAGAGTCTCGACGGGGATCAGCAGATCATCCACTGTCACGCCACGCTCTGCCAGCGAGTCAGCACAAACATAGACCTCTTCGATGTCGTAGAGTTCCAGCATTTTGAAGGTGGGCGCGTAGTGGCGCTGCAAAATGGCGGCAGGCTGCTGCTCCTTGAGCAGTTGCAGCACGCCGTCCCCAATCAGGAAGAGGGCCAGCTCATCGGTCATGGCCGAGGTGGCCAGCAGGGCATCCAGTCCTTCCCGGCCGGCGGCATGGCCATGGGGGCCACGACTGCATATAAAGGCGATTTTCTTGCTCATGACTCCCCCTAAAACTGAACCAGCCGATCGGCGGTGAGCGCCGCCTCGGCCAACTGGCCCAGACCGCTCAGACAAAATGGCGGTTGCAGATTGAAGTGTACCTGCCCTGTCCCCTTGGCTTCCTGTTCATCGAGCACACCGCGCCTCATGGCGGCGGCGACACAGACGTCGATACGGATCCCCTGCTCTGCTGCCAGCTCTCGCCACAGACGCACCAGGTCGGTCTCATCGGATGCAGGCAGATGCAAACCGTTGCCGTTGCAGACCCCGTCCTGATAGAAGAACAGGTGGGACAAGGTATGCCCCTGTGCCAACAGGGTGCGGGCAAAACGATAGGCGGTGCTGGCCGATTGGGTGCCATAGGCAGGCCCCGTGACCAAGATGGCAAAACTCAGACTCATAGCAGGACTCCTGTGCTGACCCGGTCCATTTTACGCCAAAAACAAAAAAGCCCCTGCCAGGAGGGGCTTGATTCAATCTGTTGATCAGAGATGGGCAATCGCCTCGACCTCGACCAGCACATCTTTCGGCAGACGAGCCACCTCCACGCAGGAGCGGGCTGGCGCCGCATCGCCAAAGTAGCGGGCATAGACCTGATTGAAGGCAACGAAGTTGTTCATGTCGCTCAGGAAGCAGGTGGTTTTGACCACTTTGCTGGCATCGGCACCGGCAGCGTGCAACACGGCAACCAGATTCTTCATCACCCGCTCGGCCTGCTCTTCAATGCCGCCAGCCACGATTTCCATGGTGGCAGGATCGAGCGGGATCTGCCCGGAGGTGAAGATCATCTCGCCAACCTTGGTAGCCTGAACATACGGACCAATCGCGGCAGGCGCCTTGTCGGTTGCAATCACTTCTTTAGCCATTCATCTATCCCCTTCTGGAATGAGTTACTCGTTCTCGTCTTCACCCTGCTTGCGCTGTCGGATGTAAAGATAAACGGTATGTTTTGAAATATTGAGTTTGTCCGCCACCAGATTGATCGAATCCTTGATGTCGAAAATGCCCTTCTCGAACAGCTGGGTCACGATGAAGCGATTCTTGGCATTGTTAGCCACGGTGGGATCGCGGTTGATCTCGTCGATGGTGTTATCCACCGTCTGGGCAACCAACTCTTCCACGCTGTTGGCGAAGGTCTCTGGTGACTGGCGCGCCGCCTGCTGGGGCGTCGGGAAAAATTCAGCCACGAACTCGTGGAAAGGTGCATTGATGTGCAGGTTGATGCAGATAAGCCCCACTACTTGCCGCTCGCTGTTGCGAATGGCGATGGTGCTCGACTTCATCAGCGCGCCGGTACGGCTGCGAGCGAAATAGCTCTGGGTGTAATCCTGGCCAGTGCTCTCGATGTCCTTGAGCATGCGCAGGGCGAGATCGGTGATGGGCGCCCCGAGGGTGCGTCCGGTATTGAAGCCGTTGGCGATCTTGATCACCGACTCGTGCAGATTTTCCAGAGAGTGGAGTACCACTTCACAATGCTTGCCGAACAGCTCGGCCAAGCCATCGATGAGCCCATCGTATGAGCGCAACAATTCCCTGTCTTCATCTGTAAAAGTGCGGCTGATCAGCTGTTCTTCGGGAAGCATGGCTTCCTCGATACCGACAGTCATGTTCTACCCCTGTAATAACCATTCAACTTTCCCGAGTTTTAAATTGCAGGGGAGTAAAGTCAACTTTTTTTGATTTTTTACTCTACAACTTTGCTCTGGATCATCCTGAAACCCGCGCTGCGTCTACCTTAGCCGAGGAATTGGCCAACAAAAAGGGCTCCTTGAAGGAGCCCTTTTTAATCACGGATGACGAGTTACTCTTCGTCGAAGCTACCGGCTGCGTTCAGCAGATCCGCCAGGTTCTGCTCCGCTTCATCAGCGGTCACCTGCGGGGTACCAACAGCACGAGCTGCGGCAGCACGCTGGTTGATCCGGCTATGGTGGTAGGCAAAGCCGGTACCAGCCGGGATCAGACGACCCACGATGACGTTCTCTTTCAGACCACGCAGTTCATCACGCTTGCCACCTACGGCGGCTTCGGTCAGAACGCGAGTGGTTTCCTGGAAGGAAGCCGCGGAGATGAAGGACTCGGTGCTCAGAGATGCCTTGGTAATACCCATCAGGACATGACGGTAGGTCGCAGGGGTCTTGCCCTCGGCAACCAGCTTACGGTTGGCAATCTTCACACGAGCCACTTCAACCTGTTCGCCTTCGATCAGATCGGTATCGCCAGCGCTCAGGATCTCGCACTTGCGCAGCATCTGACGAACAATGACTTCGATGTGCTTGTCGTTGATCTTAACGCCTTGCAGACGGTAAACGTCCTGCACTTCGTTGGCGATGTAGTTGGCTACCGGGCTGATACCGCGCAGACGCAGGATGTCGTGAGCAGACTCAGGACCGTCCGCCAGCACTTCACCCTTCTCAACTTTTTCACCTTCGAACACGTTCAGGTTACGCCACTTCGGAATCATCTCTTCGTAGACGTTGCCACCATCGGTCGGGGTGATGACCAGACGGCGTTTGCCCTTGGTCTCTTTCCCGAAGGAGATGGTACCGGAGATCTCGGCCAGAATTGCCGGTTCCTTCGGTTGACGTGCTTCGAACAGATCCGCAACGCGCGGCAGACCACCGGTGATGTCCTTGGTACCGCCGGACTCTTGCGGGATACGCGCTACCGCGTCACCCACACCCACGTTGGCACCATCTTCCAGGTTCACGATCGCCTTGCCCGGCAGGAAGTACTGGGCAGCTACATCGGTACCCGGGATCATCACGTCTTTGCCGTTCAGGTCGACCAGTTTAACGGTTGGACGCATCTCTTTACCGGCGCTCGGACGCTCGTTGACGTCCAGAACAACGATAGAAGAGAGACCGGTCAGCTCGTCGGTCTGACGAGTGATGGTCACGCCATCGATCATGTGTTCGAACTGCAGGCGACCTGCCACTTCGGTGATGATCGGGTGGGTGTGCGGATCCCAGTTGGCAACGGTCTCGCCAGCGCTCACGGCCTGGCCGTCCTTCACTTCCAGCACGGAACCGTAAGGCAGCTTGTGGCTTTCCTTGGTACGGCCCATGTCGTCCATGATGGTCAGTTCGGTAGAACGTGAGGTGATAACCAGTTTGTCATCGCTGTTGTGAACGAACTTGGCGTTCTGCAGCTTGATGGTACCTGTGTTCTTGACCTGGATGCTGCTTTCAGCAGCGGCACGAGATGCAGCACCACCGATGTGGAAAGTACGCATCGTCAGCTGGGTACCCGGTTCACCGATGGACTGGGCGGCAATAACACCGACAGCCTCACCCTTGTTAACCAGGTGACCACGGGCCAGATCACGGCCGTAGCAGTGAGCACAGTTACCGAAGTCGGTTTCACAGGTGATGGCAGAACGTACCTTCACACGGTCAACGGAGTTACGCTCCAGCAGGTCACACAGCTGCTCGTCGAGCAGGGTGTTGCGAGCGACCAGGATCTCGTCCTCGGTACCCGGCTTGATGACATCTTCTGCCACCACACGACCCAGCACGCGCTCACGCAGCGGCTCGACCACGTCGCCACCCTCGATCAGCGGAGTCATCCACAGACCTTCGGTAGTGCCGCAATCGTCCTCGGTGATCACCATGTCTTGCGCCACGTCTACCAGACGACGAGTCAGGTAACCGGAGTTCGCAGTCTTCAGTGCGGTATCCGCCAGACCCTTACGAGCACCGTGAGTAGAGATAAAGTACTGCAGTACGTTCAGACCTTCGCGGAAGTTCGCGATGATCGGAGTCTCGATGATGGAGCCATCCGGCTTGGCCATCAGGCCACGCATACCGGCCAGCTGACGGATCTGGGCGGCGGAACCACGCGCACCAGAGTCGGCCATCATAAAGATGCTGTTGAACGAGGCCTGCTCTTCTTCTTCACCCAGAGAGTTGACGTTACGCTCTTTGGACAAGTTCTCCATCATGGCCTTGGAGACGCGCTCGTTGGCGCTGGCCCAGATATCGATAACCTTGTTGTAACGCTCGCCCGCAGTTACCAGACCTGACAGGAACTGGTCCTGGATCTCGGCAACTTCGGCTTCGGCTGCCGCGATGATGTCTTTCTTGGCATCCGGGATGACCATGTCATCGATACCAACGGAAGCACCGGACAGGGCCGCGTAGTGGAAACCGGTATACATCAGCTGGTCAGCGAAGATAACGGTGTCCTTCAGGCCCTGCTTGCGATAGCAGGTGTTCAGCAGGCGGGAGATGAGCTTTTTGCCCAGCGCCTTGTTGGATACGCACTTGATCCAGTTCTGCGGATTGGCATCCAGATCAGCCTGTTCTGCAGCAGTCAGCACCTTCGGCTCGTCGATCAGGGCGTATTCCATGCCTTTCGGCAGGATCAGGCTCAGGATCGCACGACCAACGGTGGTGTTCTTCATCTCGGTGTGTTCACGCAGAGAACCGTCTTCCTGACGCAGGTATTCGGTAATGCGTACTTTCACACGAGCATGCAGATCGGCCAGACCGGCACGATAGACCTTCTCGGCTTCTTTCGGGCCGGCCAGCACCATACCTTCGCCTTTGGCGTTGATACGGGCACGGGTCATGTAGTACAGACCCAAGACCACGTCCTGAGAAGGAACGATGATCGGCTCACCGGAGGCAGGCGACAGGATGTTGTTGGTAGACATCATCAGCGCACGCGCTTCCAGCTGGGCTTCCAGGGTCAGCGGTACGTGGACCGCCATCTGGTCACCATCGAAGTCCGCGTTATACGCAGCACAAACCAGCGGGTGCAGCTGGATTGCCTTGCCTTCGACCAGAGTCGGTTCGAATGCCTGGATACCCAGACGGTGCAGAGTCGGTGCACGGTTCAGCAGAACCGGGTGTTCGCGGATAACTTCGTCCAGGATATCCCAAACGACAGCTTCTTCGCGCTCCACCATCTTCTTGGCGGCCTTGATAGTGGTCGCCAGACCGCGGGTTTCCAGCTTGCCATAGATGAACGGCTTGAACAGTTCCAGCGCCATCTTCTTCGGCAGACCGCACTGATGCAGACGCAGAGTCGGGCCTACGGTGATAACGGAACGACCAGAGTAGTCGACACGTTTACCGAGCAGGTTCTGACGGAAACGACCCTGCTTACCCTTGATCATGTCGGCCAGGGATTTCAGCGGGCGCTTGTTGGAACCGGTGATGGCACGACCGCGACGGCCGTTATCCAGCAGCGCATCGACGGACTCTTGCAGCATACGCTTTTCGTTGCGCACGATGATGTCCGGCGCAGCCAGATCCAGCAGACGCTTCAAGCGGTTGTTACGGTTGATCACGCGACGGTACAGATCGTTCAGATCGGAAGTCGCGAAACGGCCGCCGTCCAGCGGCACCAGCGGACGCAGGTCCGGCGGCAGCACAGGCAGCACTGTCATGATCATCCACTCCGGCTTGTTGCCGGACTGCAGGAAAGCTTCCATCAGCTTCAGACGCTTGGTGGTCTTCTTGCGTTTGGTCTCGGAGTTGGTTTGATCCAGCTCCTCACGCATGGTTTTGACTTCACCTTCCAGATCGATAGCGCGCAGCAATGCCAGGATTGCTTCGGCACCCATCTTGGCGTCAAATTCGTCGCCCCACTCTTCCAGCGCATCCAGGTACTGCTCTTCAGAGAGCATCTGGCTGCGTTCGAGGTTGGTCATGCCCGGCTCGATTACGACGAAAGATTCGAAGTAGAGCACGCGCTCGATGTCGCGCAGGGTCATGTCCAGCAGCAGACCGATACGGGACGGCAGGGACTTCAGGAACCAGATGTGGGCAGTCGGGCTGGCCAGCTCGATGTGGCCCATACGCTCACGACGGACCTTGGTCTGGGTCACTTCAACGCCGCACTTCTCACAGATCACACCACGGTGTTTCAGGCGCTTGTACTTGCCGCACAGACACTCGTAGTCCTTCACCGGTCCGAAGATGCGGGCGCAGAACAGACCATCACGCTCCGGCTTGAAAGTCCGGTAGTTGATGGTCTCAGGCTTTTTGACCTCACCGAATGACCAGGAGCGGATCATGTCAGGAGAGGCCAGACCGATCTTGATACTGTCAAACTCTTCGGTCTTGGTCTGAGCCTTCAAAAACTTGAGTAAGTCTTTCACGTGTTTCCCCTGTCAGGAGTCTAACCTCGGCGCCCCGGCTGCCAAAGCAGCGGGGCGCCCACGTCAATTCTCGAACAATAAGAGCGAGCTCTTACTCTTCGTCCAGCTCGATGTTGATACCCAGAGAGCGGATTTCCTTCAGCAATACGTTGAAGGATTCGGGCATGCCCGGCTCCATACGGTGGTCGCCATCCACGATGTTCTTATACATCTTGGTACGGCCATTCACATCGTCAGACTTGACGGTCAGCATTTCCTGCAGGGTATATGCCGCACCGTAAGCCTCCAGGGCCCACACTTCCATCTCACCGAAACGCTGACCACCGAACTGAGCCTTACCACCCAGCGGCTGCTGGGTAACCAGGCTGTAAGAACCGGTAGAACGCGCGTGCATCTTGTCGTCGACCAAGTGGTTCAGCTTCAGCATGTACATGTAACCAACGGTTACTTTACGCTCGAAGCGGTTACCAGTACGGCCATCGAACAGATCAATCTGACCGGATTCAGGCAGATCGGCCAGCTTCAGCAGGGCTTTGATTTCGCGCTCTTTGGCACCATCAAAGACCGGAGTAGCGACCGGCAGACCCTTACGCAGGTTACCCACCAGGGTACGTACGTCGTCGTCAGACAGTTCGGCGATGTTCACTTGCTGGGTGTCCTTCTCGCCCAGGTCATAGACCTGTTGCAGGAAGTTGCGCATCTCGTGCAGCTCACGCTGCTCTTTGACCATGCGATCGATCTTCTCGCCGATACCCTTGGCCGCAAGGCCCAGGTGCACTTCGAGGATCTGACCGATGTTCATACGGGATGGTACGCCCAACGGGTTCAGTACGATGTCGACCGGACGGCCGAACTCGTCATGAGGCATATCCTCGACCGGACAGATCTTGGAGATAACCCCCTTGTTACCGTGACGGCCCGCCATCTTGTCACCCGGCTGGATGCGACGCTTGACTGCCAGATAAACCTTGACGATTTTCAGTACGCCCGGCGCCAGATCATCACCCTGGATAATCTTGCGACGCTTGTTCTCGAATTTCTTGTCGAACTCGGCTTTCAGCTCAACGTGCTGTTCAGCGATCTGTTCCAGTTCGGTCTGCTTGCCTTCGTCTTCGATGGCCAGTTCAAACCACTTGGAGCGATCGAGCTTGTTCAGACGGTCTTCGCTGTAACCGGCGGCCAGCAGCAGGTTGCGGGAGCGGCCGAAAATGCCGTCTTCCAGGATCTTGAACTCTTCGGTCAAGTCCTTCTTCGCTTCCTTCAGCTGCATCTCTTCGATTTCTTTGGCGCGCTTGTCTTTTTCCACGCCATCGCGGGTAAAGACTTGCACGTCAACCACGGTACCGTACACACCGTTCGGTACACGCAGGGAGGAGTCCTTCACGTCGGACGCCTTCTCACCGAAGATGGCGCGCAGCAGCTTCTCTTCCGGCGTCAGCTGGGTTTCACCTTTCGGGGTTACCTTACCGACCAGAATGTCGCCGCCCTTCACTTCAGCACCCACGTAGACGATACCGGACTCGTCCAGCTTGGACAGAGCGGCTTCACCCACGTTCGGGATGTCAGCAGTGATCTCTTCCGGACCCAGCTTGGTGTCACGGGAGATACAGGCCAGTTCCTGGATATGGATGGTGGTCAGGCGATCTTCCTGAACAACACGCTCGTTCACCAGGATCGAGTCTTCGAAGTTGTAACCGTTCCACGGCATGAACGCGACGCGCATGTTCTGACCCAGCGCCAGTTCACCCAAGTCGGTGGACGGGCCGTCAGCCAGTACGTCGCCAGCCATGACCGGCTCACCCAACATCACGCAAGGACGCTGGTTGATACAGGTGTTCTGGTTGGAACGGGTGTATTTGGTCAGGTTGTAGATGTCGATACCGGCTTCGCCTGGCATCAGCTCATCTTCATTGACCTTCAGGACGATACGGGAGGCATCGACATAGTCGATTACGCCGCCACGCTTGGCCACTACGGTTACACCGGAGTCAACGGCCACAGCGCGTTCCATACCGGTACCTACCAGCGGCTTGTCAGCACGCAGAGTCGGTACAGCCTGACGTTGCATGTTTGAACCCATCAATGCGCGGTTCGCGTCATCGTGTTCCAGGAACGGGATCAGAGCGGCTGCCACAGATACGATCTGCTGCGGGCTCACGTCCATATACTGGATCTGGTCGGCGTTCATAAAGGTGGATTCACCTTTGTGACGGCACGGGATCAATTCATCTTTCAGACGGCCATCTTCGGTGGTCGCGGCGTTAGCCTGTGCGATCACGTACTTGCCTTCTTCAATAGCAGACAGGTAGTCCACTTCGTCGGTGATCACACCGTCAATGACCTTGCGGTACGGGGTCTCAAGGAAACCGTACTCGTTGGTACGAGAGTACACGGACAGAGAGTTGATCAGACCGATGTTCGGACCTTCAGGAGTCTCGATAGGGCACAGACGACCATAGTGAGTCGGGTGTACGTCTCGGACTTCAAAGCCGGCACGCTCACGAGTCAAACCGCCCGGGCCCAGCGCGGAAATACGGCGCTTGTGGGTCACTTCGGAGAGCGGGTTGTTCTGGTCCATAAACTGGGACAGCTGGCTGGAACCAAAGAACTCTTTGACTGCGGCGGAGATCGGCTTGGCGTTGATCAGATCCTGCGGCATCAGGGTGTCCAGGTCGCCCAAGGAGAGACGCTCCTTGACCGCACGCTCGACACGCACCAGACCGACGCGGAACTGGTTTTCAGCCATTTCACCGACAGAACGGATACGACGGTTACCCAAGTGGTCGATATCGTCCACTTCGTCGTTACCGTTACGGATGTCGATCAAGCGCTTCATCACATCGACGATGTCGTCTTTGGTCAGTACACCTGCGCCAGTCTCGTCTTCACGACCCAGACGGCGGTTGAACTTCATCCGACCTACGGTAGACAGGTCGTAACGCTCGGCGGAGAAGAACAGGTTTTCGAACAGCTGTTCTGCAGCTTCGCGAGTAGGCGGCTCGCCCGGACGCATCATGCGATAGATCTCGACCAGCGCTTCCAAACGGTTGGAGCTGGAGTCGACACGCAGGGTCTCGGACATGTAAGCACCGTGATCCAGTTCGTTGGTGAACAGAACCTCGAAATGCTTGAAGCCGGCTTGGGACAGGTTGGCGATCGCTTCCAGGCTCAGCGCCTGGTTGGCGGTCACGACCATCTCGCCAGTTTGCGGATGTGCGTAGTCCTTGGCAGCAACTTTGCCAACAACATACTCAACCGGTACCTCAATTTGGGTAACGGCGTCTTTTTCCAACTGACGGATGTGACGCGCAGTCACACGACGACCGGTCTCAACCACCACGGCGCCATTGGCCACGATGTCAAAGGTCGCAGTTTCACCACGCAGACGCTCCGGCACCAGATCCATCATCAACTTGCCATCTTTTACTTCAAAACCGATGGTCTCGAAGAAGGTGGCCAGGATTTGTTCGGAAGTGAAGTCCAGGGCGCGCAGAATAATGGATGCTGGCAGTTTGCGACGACGGTCGATACGGACAAACAGGTTGTCTTTCGCATCGAACTCGAAGTCCAGCCAGGAGCCACGGTAGGGGATAACGCGAGCGTTATACAGTACCTTACCGGATGAATGAGTTTTGCCTTTATCGTGGTCGAAGAAGACGCCCGGGCTGCGGTGCAGCTGGGAGACGATAACCCGCTCGGTACCATTGATAACAAAGGTGCCGTTCTCGGTCATGAGCGGAATTTCGCCCATGTATACTTCTTGTTCCTTGATGTCTTTGACGGTGCCGGCAGCTGCTTCACGGTCGTACAGAACCATACGAAGCTTGACACGCAGCGGCGCGGAGTAGGTCACTCCACGGATCTGGCATTCTTTTACGTCAAATACCGGCTCACCCAGGCGATAGCTGACATACTGAAGCTCAGCACTACCGGAGTAACTGGTGATCGGGAAAACGCTACGGAAAGCGGCCTCTAGGCCATATTCACCTTCCGGGTCAGCCTCGATGAACTGCTTGAAGGAGTCCAGCTGAATGGACAACAGATAAGGCGTGTCCAGTACCTGGTCTCGCTTACCGAAGTCCTTACGAATGCGTTTTTTTTCGGTATAAGAGTAAACCATAGGGTTCCTCAGCTCGCTGATAAGTGACCCACTCTGTCCCGCGGGACAGCTCTGTCTCAACACCGTTTTGTGTTGGCCCGGACGAAAGAAGACAGTCCGGATTGCTGGTGCACCGAGAGTCGTAAACGGTGTGAAATGCTCTCAGTCTACAGCGCAAAAAGGCTGGTGAACAAAAATTCACCAGCCCTAGCCTGTTTTATCAGGCTAATCTACATAAATGCAGATTATTTGATCTCAACAGAAGCACCGGCAGCTTCCAGCTCTTTCTTCAGAGCTTCAGCTTCGTCCTTGGACACGCCTTCCTTCAGGTTAGCCGGAGCAGCTTCTACCAGATCTTTGGCTTCTTTCAGGCCCAGACCGGTAGCGCCACGAACGGCTTTGATAACGGCAACTTTGTTGGCGCCAGCAGCAGTCAGAACTACGTCGAACTCGGTCTTCTCTTCTACTGCTTCAGCAGCAGCCGGGCCAGCCATTACGGCAGCAGCGGCAGAAACACCGAACTTCTCTTCCATAGCTTCGATCAGCTCAACAACTTCCATTACAGACATGGAAGCAACGGCTTCGATGATTTGGTCTTTAGTGATAGACATGACAAAAATTCCTGATGTTGAATAAACTCAAACAGCCTAAATAGGCGAGAATCAAGCAGCAGCTTGTTTCTGGTCGCGAACAGCAGCGATAGTACGAACCAGCTTGCCAGCAGAGGCTTCTTTCATAGTCGCCATCAACTTCGCAATTGCTTCTTCGTAAGTCGGCAGCGTGGCCAGACGATCAATTTGTGCTGCGGCGATAAACTCACCGTTAAAAGCGCCAGCCTTGATTTCGAACTTTTGGTTCGCTTTGGCAAACTCTTTGAACAGACGAGCAGCAGCGCCCGGGTGTTCGTTAGAGAAAGCAATCAAGGTAGGACCGGTAAATGCGTCGTTCAGGCACTCGTATTCGGTACCTTCTACCGCGCGACGCAGCAGGGTGTTACGCACAACGCGCATGTACACACCGGCTTCACGAGCGGTTTTACGCAGGACGGTCATCTTGTCTACAGTTACACCGCGAGAATCGGCAACAACTGCAGAAAGAGCGCCTTTGGCAGCTTCGTTGACTTCAGCAACAATTGCCTTTTTGTCTTCGAGTCCCAATGCCATTGGCTTAACTCCTGGATTGAATCCGGGTCTATTGACCCAGTACTGACACATCCCCCCTACCTTTACAATAGAGGGGAACGATGCGGTAGCAGGATTCCAGAAGAGAAAGAATCTTTCTCGCTGGGTTTCCGGCACCGTCTACGCAGGAAAGATTAAGGCTTTGCAGCCTCCTGCGGTCTTGGACGGAGGTCGAAACCCCCAACCAATCAAGGCGCAAAATTATAGATTAAATTTTGCGCCTTGTAAAACCCATCAATTAGGCCTGAGCTTCCAGAGAAGCTTGGTCTACGGCAACACCGGCACCCATGGTGGTGGAGATGCTGACTTTCTTGATGAATTGACCTTTGGCGGAAGAGGGCTTGCCTTTTTTCAGGGCAACCAGCAGAGCTTCCAAGTTTTCTTTCAGCTGAACTTCGTTGAAAGAAACCTTACCCAGAGTGGTATGGATGATACCATTCTTGTCGTTACGGTAACGAACCTGACCAGCCTTGGCGTTCTTGACAGCTTCGGCAACGTTCGAGGTTACAGTACCAACTTTCGGGTTCGGCATCAGGCCGCGCGGGCCCAGGATTTGACCCAGTTGACCAACAACGCGCATGGCATCCGGGGATGCGATAACTACGTCGAAGTTCATCTCGCCTTTCTTAACCAGATCGGCCAGGTCATCCATACCTACCAGGTCAGCACCGGCAGCTTTAGCTGCTTCGGCGTTGGCACCTTGGGTAAATACGGCAACGCGTACATCACGACCGGTACCGTGCGGCAGTACAGTAGCACCACGTACGTTCTGGTCAGATTTACGAGCGTCGATACCCAGGTTGACAGCAACGTCAACGCTTTCAACGAACTTGGCGGTAGCCAGTTCTTTCAGCAGGGCAATGGCTTCGTTGATGGAGTACTCTTTGGTACCGTCAACTTTTTCGCGAATAACGCGCATACGCTTGGAAAGTTTAGCCATTGTCTTAATCCTCCACTACCAGACCCATGGAACGAGCGGAGCCTGCGATGCAACGTACTTTTGCATCCAGATCGGCACCAGTCATATCCGGCTCTTTGGTCTTGGCGATTTCTTGCAGCTGGGCAACGGTCACCTTACCAACCTTGTCTTTGTTCGGCTTGGAAGAACCAGACTTGATGCCAGCAGCTTTCTTCAGCAGGAAGGAAGCAGGCGGAGTCTTGGTTTCGAAGGTGAAGGAACGGTCGCTGTAAACGGTGATCACGACCGGAGTCGGTGAACCTTTTTCCAGCTTCTCTGTACGAGCGTTGAACGCCTTACAGAATTCCATGATGTTAACACCGTGTTGACCCAGTGCAGGACCAACGGGAGGAGACGGGTTGGCTGCACCAGCAGCAACCTGCAGCTTGATATAAGCTGTGACTTTCTTAGCCATTAGGAAAATACCTCAAAAATGGGTTCTAGCGCCTCGGAGACTTGCTCCTGCAAACGGCTCCCCAACTAATAAAGGGGCAGCGAATTATAGAGATATTCGCTGCCCCTGACAACCGTTAAACGTACAGAATTCAATCAGCCTTTTTCGACCTGACCAAAATCCAGTTCAACAGGAGTAGAACGACCGAAGATCAGTACAGAGACCTTCACGCGGCTCTTCTCATAATCGACCTCTTCAACGGTACCGTTGAAGTCGGCAAACGGACCATCAGCAACCCGCACCATTTCACCCGGTTCAAACAGGGTTTTCGGACGCGGCTTGTCGTGGGCATCCTGCAGACGGTTCAGGATGGCATCGGCCTCTTTATCGGAGATCGGTGCCGGACGGTCGGAAGTGCCGCCGATGAAGCCCATGACGCGCGGTACGTTACGTACCAGGTGCCATGTGGTTTCATCCATGATCATCTGGACCAGGACATAACCCGGGAAAAACTTGCGCTCACTCTTGCGCTTCTGGCCAGCACGCATCTCGACCACTTCTTCGGTCGGGACCAGTACTTCACCGAACATGTCTTCCATGCCATGCATCTTGATATGCTCGCGCAGAGACTTGGCTACACGGCCTTCATAGCCGGAAAAAGCCTGCACGACATACCATCTCATACGTTGTTCACGTTGTTCAGTCATGGCTTATCCTTACACACCGGTAATCAGGTTGACCAACCAGACCAAGGCACCGTCCAGAACGAACAGCAGCAGCCCCATCACGGCGGTCACCGCCAGCACAATCAGGGTTGTCTGAATGGCTTCCTGACGGGTCGGCCATACGACCTTGCGGACTTCCAGGCGAGACTCACGGGCGAATGCCAGTGTTGCCTTTCCCTTGGTGGTTTGCAGGGCTACTGCACCAGCAGCAGCAATGACAACGACCACACCCAGGGCGCGGACGGCAGCGACAACATCGTTGAGCAGGTAATTACCCACTACAGCGGCCGCCAGGATAATGAAAACCAGGCCCCAAAGCAGGGTATCCTTGCTTCCGCCCTGGCTCTCAGAACTAACACTCATACAACCCACCTGTATCTGACGTAACCAAAGACACAAAAGCCCCGTACGAGACGAGGTATATGGCAGGGGCGGCAGGACTCGAACCCGCAACCATCGGTTTTGGAGACCGCTGTTCTACCAATTCGAACTACGCCCCTACACAAGAAAGCCCCTATTATAGGGGCTTTGCTTTATTTATGTAAGCCAAAGATTAAGCGATTACGCTGGCTACAACACCGGCACCTACGGTACGGCCACCTTCACGGATAGCAAAACGCAGGCCGTCGTCCATTGCGATCGGAGCAATCAGGGTAACAACCATTTTGATGTTGTCGCCCGGCATTACCATCTCTACGCCTTCCGGCAGTTCGATGGTACCGGTC
>NZ_QAJD01000162.1:35879-47685 GCF_003061465.1 Aeromonas sp. HMWF017 | reverse complement strand
GTGTTGCCTTCGGTAAAGTCCTGCCCCCTGTGCTCGGCCCGATAGGGCCAGAAGATGTCATAACGGCTGCTGTCGTTGGTGTCACAGTTTTGTGGTGGTGTAACGGGGTTGCCGTTTTTATCGATGGCGCAGGAGGGGTAATTGTTGACCCAGCTGCCATCGTAATTTTTGGGGCGCATAAAGCCGGTCGCGCCATATTTGCCATATTGCGCCGGGTTGTAGTCAAAATAGGCGCGCCAGGTAGTCGCCCGGGCCAGATAGCGGTTCTCCGCGGATTTGTCGCCAGCCAGTCGGGCCAGCTGGGCGATACACCAGTCATAGTAGGCATTCTCGACACCGTACGAGACGGACTCGTTGACCAGCTCATCGTACTTGTCCTGGGCCATGCCCCCCTCTTCCGGCTTGTATTTGACGTTGGCGGGGACATAGCCGTGCTGCTCGGCATACTGGCCGTGACGGGTCATCACGGTGAAGCGCTTGTCGCCGTTCCAGGGATCCTGATAGGGCACCCAGCTTTTGGTCAGCTCGAGGTCAAAGTTGGCGGAGACGTTGGCCGCCTGCAGCGCCAGCTTTATCTCTTCTGGCGAAAACTCACCCGGGTATTTGACGATGACGTCGGCGATGATGGAGACCGCCGGATAGCCGACCATCTCGCCGGTATAGTCGGAGTGCAGCTCCCACTTGGGCATGATGCCGCCGGTTTTATATTTGTTGAGCAGGTCGTGCACATAGTCGATGGCGCGCTCTTTTTCGATGATGGTCTTCAGCGGGTGGGCTGCGCGGAAGGTGTCCCACATGGAGTAGACCGAATAGTTGGTAAAGCCCGGCTTGGCCTGATGCACCTTGCCATCCATCCCGCGATAGTGGCCATCCACATCCTGATATACGAAGGGGGCGATGTAGGTGCGATAGAGCGAGGTATAAAACATCGTCTTGTCAGCATCGCTGCCCCCCTCGAGGGTGAATTTATTGAGCACTTTCGCCCATGCCTGTTTGCTCTCCTGCACCACCTGATCGAAGCGGTAGCCATGTTCATCGGCGCGCAGGTTGGCCATGGCCCCTTCAATGCCGGTGCCCGAGATGGCCATCTTCATGGTGATGGGCTGTTCCCCTTTGGCAAAGTTGAGCCGGGTCACCACATCCCGTACCCGGGGTCTGGTTTCGCCATACCCGATGTAATCGGCCAACCCCACCTCGGTGTCGTTGCTCAATTTGCCATCGACATAGAGGATCTGATCCACAAACGGCTCGGAAAACTCGGCGTAGAAAAAGACCGTCTGCCACTGCCCCCACTCGTTGCTGGTTCTGGCTCCGGCAATGGCGTTGTCGCTCACCCGCTTGAAGTAAATATTGCGGGAGTGGTTGCCATACTGCTCCAGCAGCTCGTGCTGCAGATCGAGCTGGACTTTGCGATCTTCACCCGCCGGATAGCTGTAACGGTGGAAGGCGACCCGCTGGGTGGCAGTGAGTTCGGCCTTGATGCCGGTCTCCACCAGATCCGCTTTGTAATAGCCTACTTCCGACTGTTCGCTCGTCTTGTTGATGGTGACCGGGTCGGTATTGTTGCCGGTGAAGGGCAAGAAGGCGAAATCATTGAGATCCCCCTTGCCTGCCCCCGAGATATGGGTGCTGCTGAAGCCGGAAAGCTTGGCCAGATGGTGGTGATAGTCGGAAGGGGATCCCTTGCCATTCCAGTTGGCCGGATTCCAGTTGTCCGGGCCCGGCTGGATCATCCCTTCCGGCATGACAGGGGCCGGATTGACATTGCCCAGCCCATCGGTGCCGATCAGTGGATCGACATATTGCAGCACCTGCAGGGCATTATCGGGGCGGCCATTGTCAGTAGTCTCATCGTTTGTGTTGCAGCCATAGAGGCCAAGCAGGGCTGTCACCATGATGGCCAGCTTGTGGGGTTTGAACATCGTTGTTCCTCAAATTCCGGAGATGAACAAGCGGCAAGCCGGGTGGCTTGCCGCTTGTAGAGTTACGGGGTCGGTTGCTGGTTGGTCATCACAAAACGCAGCTCACCACCGGGACGGATCTCGCTGTGGGCGAAGGTGTTGTACTGGTTGAGTGGCTTGCCATTGATGGTGACCTCTTTGACATAGAGGTTGTCCGGGCTGTTGTTCTGCGCTACCACGTTGAACTGACCGTCGGGCAGGTTGATGGTGACCTTGTCAAAGATGGGACGGCCGATGGTGTAGGTCGGGTTGCCCGGGGAGATTTGATAGAAGCCCATGGCACTCATGATGTACCAGGCCGACATCTGGCCGACGTCTTCATTGCCGATCAGGCCATCCGGGGTGGTTTTGTAGAACTCCTTATAGACCCGGTCGAGGTACTCCTGCGCTTTCCAGGGCTGGGCGGTGCGATTGTAGAGATAGATGACGTGGTGTGAGGGCTCGTTGCCATGAATGTACTGCCCTATGTAACCGGTCATGTCCTGATGTGCTTCGCCCCCGTTGGGGTCGGCATTGAACAGGTTGTCGAGCTTGTCGTTCAGTCCCTGCTGGCCACCCATGATCTCGGTCAGCTTGTCGAGATCCTGCATGAATGACCACTGCCACTGCCAGGCATTGCCCTCGGTGTAGTAGAAGGCATCCGACTTGTAGGGATCGAAATCGGCTGGCGCGTATTTCAGGGCGCACGGGTCGCCGTTTTTCAGCTCGGTCGGTACGAAGAAGCCTTTGCCATCGGCATTGCCAGCCTGGGGATCCCAATGTTTGAGCGAGTTGTAGGATCGTGCCTTGAACTCCTGATAGGTGGTCATGTCGCCCGCGGCTTTCGCCATCTCGGCGATGGTCCAGTCGTAGAAAGAGAACTCCAGCGAGTAGGAGACCGAGTTCCAGTTGGGATAACGGACGCACTGCTCTTTCTCGTGATAGCTGAGCTGACCGGCCATCAGCGAGCTCAGGATGTCGTCATGGATCTGCGGGTAATCGGCAGGCCGGTAGTGGGCCGATTTGACCGAGGCTTCCAGTGCCTCTTGCGCATCGATCAGCCCCTTGGTCACCGCATCGGCAAGGATGGCCGCCGAGGGGTAGCCAATCATGGTGCCGGTTTCCGAGCCGTGGCCTTCCCACTTGGGCAGCAGGCCAAACTCCACGTTGGATTTGCGGATCAGGTCCTTGGCATACAGGGTCGCCTGTGGCGGGTCCATGATGGTCCACATGGGGTGAACGGCGCGGAAGGTATCCCAGGTCGAGTAGATGGAGTAGTTGGGGGTATCACCAGGTTGCAGGATTCGCAGGGTGCCCTGCATATCAAGATACTTGCCATCCACATCGTAGAGCTCGATAGGGGCGATCATCATGTGGTAGAGGGCGGTGTAGAAATTGGTCTTCTCGGTCTGGGTGCCTCCCTCTGCGCGGATCTTGGTCAGTTTGTCGGCCCAAGCATATTCGGCCTCGGCTTTCACCTTGGCAAAATCAAAGGTGGGGGCTTCCGCCTCCAGATTCTTCTGTGCTCCTTGCCAGCTCACCGCCGAGATACCGACCCGGATCTCGAGCGGTTGGTCACCCTGGCCAAAATTGAGGTAGGCGGTCAGGTCATCCCCTTGATAGACGCTGTTGGGGCGCATCTCCCGGGTCGGCATCTTGTCCTGCTCGCCCAGCATGGCTCTGGCCACAGGTTGGTTGAATTTGGCGTAGAAGAAGATGTTCTGGCCCTGATGGTTCTGTCCCTGGAACCAGCCAGTGGAGGTTTTGCGGCCACGCAGGGTGTACTCATCCACCACTTCGATTTTGTTTTTCAGCGATTGGCCGTTGTTGTTGAGCAGGGTATGGCCCAGATCGAATTTCACATTGCGATCTGCCCCCTTGGCAAAGGTGTAGCGGTGCAAGCCGACCCGTTTGGTGGTGGTCAGCTCAACCTCAATCCCCCCCTTGTTCAGTCTGGTTTGGTAATAACCGGCGCTGGCGTGCTCATTGGTTTTGTCAAAGGCGTTTATTTGGGCGTCTGCCATCTCGGCGTAGGGCAGTACCAGAATGTCGCCCAGATCGGTGGCGCCGGTGCCGGAGAGATGGGTATGGGAGAAGCCGTAGAGCGGAACATCGGTTGCGACGATCTCGCCCGTGAGGTAATTGGAAGAGTCCCAGTAGCCGGAGGCTGAGTGCCAGGGGTTGAGTCCGCTCTCGTGATCGGTGTTGGAGCCAATAAAGGTATCCGGCGAGAGCTGCACCATGCCGGCAGGGCGGGTGGCACCGGGGAAAGTGTGGCCGGATGCGGCGGTGCCTATCATGGGGTCAACGTATTTCAGTACCGACAGATCGACAACCGGAGTTACCGGTTTCTCGATAGCGGTAGACTCGCTCTCACTGTTGCAACCGGCGATGCCACCGGTCAGTGCGGCAATCACCGCAAGAGAAAGAAGATTGCACTTGAACATGGTCATTCCATTTTTGAGTGGTGATGGGGGAGGAAGCCCTCCCCCGAACAGGTGATTAACGGGAACCGGCAGGCAGGTCGCCTTCGTGCAGGAAAGTGCCGATACCTTGCGCGGGCGGCAGATCTTCCGGCTGGCTGGCCCAGTTCTGGTTGGGGCTATCGCCCATCACGAATTCAAGCTTGCCGCCACTGAGGATTTCCTCATGGGTGAGGTAGCTGCGATTGAACTCGCTGCCATTGAGGCGAGCGGACTGGATGTAGATGTTGTCGCGGCTGACATTCTGGGCCGTGACGGTGAACTGCTTGCCCGCACCCACATCGAGCGAGGCGGTTTCGAACATGGGGGTGCCAATCTCGTAGATGCCGGAGGAGGCATTGACTGGGAAGAAGCCCAGCGCCCGGAACACGAACCAGGCAGAGAGGGTGCCAAAGTCATCGTTGCCACAGATGCCGTCAGGGGTGTTCTTGTAGCAGACGTTGGTGGCTGCCACGATGGCTGCCTGTCCCTTCCAGGGCTGTCCTACGTAGTTGTAGAGGTAGGGCACATGGATATCGGGCTCGTTGCCCTGCACATGCTGTCCCACGTTGCCGGTGTTGAATACCGGGAACTGGTTGTCGCCAGCGTTGCGATCCGGATAGGTGCTCCAATACTCGTCCAGCCGTTTGGCAAACAGTTCGCCCCGTTTGGCCTGAGGATTCTGGGTCTGGTCGAACCGGGTCATCAGATCGACCAGGCCATGAATGTCATGTTGAACGCTGAAGGCGTATTGCCAACCGTTGGACTCGGCGAATGACCAGTTGAACATGTCGGGGCGCCAATCCTTGCCCACTGCCCGGCCGGTTTTCGGGTCTACCCAACCGGCATCAATGAAGTTGCCAGCGTAGTCGCGGGCTTTGAACCACCCCTTGTACTGCTTGCCGCCAAAGTCAAACTGCGCCTGCCAGTTCTTGGATCGATCGGCAAACTCCTGATAGCGGGGGTCACTTTCGCCAAATACTGCCTTGATCGATTGGGCGATCGCCCAGTCATTCATGGAGTACTCCAGCGAGTAGGATGAGGTCCAGGCATCCTTGAAGGGAGAGTGTGATTCCCAGTCATTGGCAGGAGGCGTGTCATGCAACTGTGCAGGTACATAGCCTTGCTGCTCGTACTCCTTGATCCAGGCGACCCCCTGGCTGGTGGCTGCGCGGGCGTCGGTGATCATGGCGGTCACCAGTCGCTCCTTGATCTCCTGACGTTCCGCATCGCTGAAGCCCAGCGCGATCATCCGTCTGTCCAGAGAGCCTTTGGAGAGCACGTCGTGGATCACCGGCGTGGAGTGCATCCCCATCATCATGCCGGTCTCGTTACCCTTGAAGGTCCACTCCGGCAATCTGCCCTTGCGCAGGTTGCCCAGATCGTCCATCCACTCCTCCTCGGCGTAGGAGAGCATGGAGAGCACCACATCGGCGAGGCTATCCGGCTCCAGCAGTGACGAGAGGGGTTGTACTGCGCGGTAGGTGTCCCACAGGGAGAAGGTGTCGTAACGGGTAAAGTCCGCTTTGCCATCCCGGTTGGCATCGGCGGTGCGAACCGACTCCTTGAGGGTATCGATCTGCTCGCCCCACGGTGTGTTGCCATCCGGATAGGCGTTGCGCCCCTGATGCACCTGGCGGTAGCGTCCGTCCAGATCAGAGTGAATGGTCTGGCCCAGATAGGTGTGGTAGAGCGCGGTATAGAAGGTCTGTTTGTACTCCTCATCCCCAATGACCCGGATCTTGCCCAGCTCCTTTTCCCATTTTTGGGTCGCAGCCTGCCGGACATCGTCAAACGACATATTGGCCACTTCGGTCATGTTGAGTGAGGCGCCAGTGTTGCCATCCCGGCCGATCTCGACGTTGGAGAGGGCTACCTTGGCCTCGACGACCAAGCCCGCCGCCGCGGTATCAAATTCCACATAGGCACGCGCGTACTGATATTTGCCACGGGTCTCGTTGCCGATCTCGGTGGTGCCTTCCGGCAGGTCCAGATAGCGGTTTTGGTCTTTGTCAAAGTAGGCGAAGCGGATGTTTTTGATGGGCTGGTCGAACTCCATCACGAAGAACTCTTTCTGGCTGGGGGCCCAGCCGTCAGAGAAGCGATGGCCCTCGATCCGGTTGTGGGTTTTGTCCCATTTCAGATAGGAGTCGGAGGTGTAGTCCCAGTTGACCTTGAAGCCGAGGTTGACCACGATTTCCGATTTTTTATCTTGCGGGAAGGTGTAGCGATGAACACCCACTCGATCCGATGCGGTCAGCTCGGCCTTGATCCCGTAATCCTTCAGATTGACCTTGTAGTAGCCCGCCGTTGCCTCTTCATCCTTGTGGCTGTAGCGGGAGGCCTCCAGATTCAGTGAGGCCGACCCCTCGTTCATCATGAAATTGGAGCGTGAGTTGATCGGCATCACCAGAATATCGTTGAGATCTCCAGCTCCGGCCCCCGAGAGGTGAGTGTGGGAAAAACCGGCGAGGCGGTTGTCGTGGTAGTAATAGCCGGAGATATATTCCCAGCCATTGGCCCCATTATTGGGCGACAGTTGCACCATGCCATGCGGGGTAGTGGCACCAGGATAGGTGTTGCCCAAATTACCTGTGCCGATGAACGGATTGACGTAACGGGAGACGTTAGTCTCTTTATTGTTATCGACAGCGGTATCCGAGTCATTTTGACAACCGGATATACCAACCAGGCCAGCCAGTACGGCACACGCGAGCAGGGAACGTTTCAGTTTCATATTTGTCGCCACAGGTTAATGAAAGTAGGGTATCGAACGTATCAAAACAGGTAATGCAGAACGCCGGGCCAGCCAATAAATATCTGCCGGATGAGAGAGCCATCTGCATGTATTACCCCGACTGTCACTGGATATAGAGGGTGTCGGGGGAATATCAGCCAGATAAAATGGATCGTGAAAACAATCTGGCCATACAGGCGGAAAAATAAATGCGCAGGAAAATAATAGGCACCCATAGCCTGATTTAAAAAATCGCCCCTTACACTTATGAAATAAGTGGCGGAGCAGTGTTACATCTGGAATATATAAATGCTCTTAAATGTTTTTCCTGCTGCCTGTAAATTAACGGTTTCTATTATTTCGTTGATTAATATCCTGGGACAGAGGAAAAAAATGGCATTAACTGGATTTTTATGACGTGTGGGGAAGGGTGTGAGCTGGCTCGCATAACCGCAGGGTGGCGTGACCAGGGAGGCTAAATGATATTAATCATTATAAGTCAACGTGTTATTCTTCGACGTTGAGTTAAATGGCCGATTTTGTGAGTCGTACTGGGCTCCACATGATCAGATGCGCTGAAAAAAGAGCCCTGCTGGGCCCTTTGAACAGAGGGTGATGAGCCGATGGCCCACCAGGATCAGCGGTTGCTGGCGCGGGCAAAACGCCCTTCAGCCGTCACGCGATAATCGCCGGTGCTGGCGGGTACAAATGCAGATTGCCCTATGGTCAGTGTCAGACGCTCGCCATCCTGGCCAATGAGGGTGATGGGCCCATCGATGGCGAACAGGATCTCGGCATTGCCGGTGGTGAGGGCATATTCGCCTGCGCCATATACGCTGAAGGTGAAGTCCGGTACCGGCACGTCGAAGTGCTGTACTGTGCCTTCCATGCGAGGGGTGAGCAGGATCTGGTCGTCCGGTTTGGCGACACAGCGGGTGCAGGCCAGCAGCTCCGGCACATCCATGTATTTGGGGGTCAGACCGGCACGCAGCACGTTGTCCGAGTTGGCCATGATCTCGAGGCCAGTGCCGTGGATGTAGGCGTGGGGGGTCTGGGCATCGAGGAACATCGCCTGACCCGGCTCAAGTGTCACCACGTTGAGCAGCAACGGCGAGAAGAGCCCCACATCCCCCGGGTACTGGTTGGCCAGCTTGCTGATGGTGGCGAAAGTCTCTTCATCCTGATGGGCGGCGGCATAGGCCAGCAGGCCAGCCAGCGCCTCGTCCTTGCGATCACCGCTGAGGATCAGCAGCTGGTGGAAGAAGTGCTGTAGGCCAGCTTCATCCTGTGACTGGCGAAGCGCCGCGGTCAGGTCGACCAGTGCGGGCAGCGCCATGCGATCGAACAGGGCCAGGATGGCCGGGATGGCGCGAAAGCCGTTCATCGCCTGATAACGAGTGAGGGCAAAGACCAGCTCCGGCTTGTGGTTCGGATCCTTGTAGTTGCGGTTGCTCGCCTTGATATCGATGCCTGCGGCCTCTTCTTTGGCAAAACCGGCTTCGGCCTGTGCCTTGCTCGGGTGTACCTGAATGGAGAGGGCTTGCTCGGCGCAGAGCACCTTGAACAGGAAGGGGAGTGAGCCGAAACGAGCCTGGGTAGCTTCGCCCAACATGGCGACGGGGTTGGCGTCAATCAGGTTGGAAAGCTTCACGGTCTCGCCTGCCAGGGTTACTTCGGAGCAGCCATTGGGGTGAGCGCCCATCCACAGTTCAGCTTGTGGTTTGCCTTCGGGATTTTTGATGCCAAACAGCGTGGTCAGGGAGTCGCGACTGCCCCAGACATAATCCTGGATCGGGTTGCACATTAGAAAAAACGGCGGGTAGCTCATGGATGGCTCCTTGTATCAGAACGATTTTTTGGGAATTTCAGTCTGGCGCGGACTATAGCATGGCAGGGGCAGCGCACCGCAATCGGTTGCTCTCTGCATCTTGATCAGGATCATTCATGAGTATCATCTTTACCCAGCTGTTGGATGGCTTTCTAAGTGAGGGGGAAGGCTTTGAGAAGGTGTTGTTTGCCTCTGACAAAGGGGTACCACCCTGCTTCAGTTATCAGGTCAACTTCCCGCGTCTCGAGCTGGTCTTCAGCGGTCACTATCTCAACCAGATCTGGTCCCCGGAAGGGGATGTACAGTCGGTTCAGATGGGTCAGCGGGAGGCGATGTACATTCCCCCCAACGGCTGGAACAAGCCGGATTGGGACAATGATTGTTCCGTGCTCAGCCTGTTGTTCGGCAAACGTCAGATAGGCTTTAGTCTGGTGAGCAAGCACAAGGGGGATACCGGTTTCTTTGATGTGCAGAAGCACAGTATTCAGGCCGGTGCCGGACGGGCGCTCGATCATATCCTGCTTTCTCTTAATACCCTGGCGCAGGAGCCGATAAGGGCGCCGATGGACAATTACCTGCTGCAGGCGCTGCTCAGTTACTCACGGCAGTTGCTGGTGGAGTCGGAGAGCGGTCGTCCTCGTGGCTCCGATCTCTTTCATGGCATTTGCATCTACATTCAGGAAAACTTTCACCGCCCCATCAGCCGCGAATGCATCGCTGCCCGCTTCAATCTCTCCCCCAGCCACCTCTCCCGCTTGTTCCGCCAGCAGGGGCACATGCGGCTGGCGGACTATATCAGCTGGGTACGGCTGGAGCGGGCCAAGTTCATGCTCAAGAAGTATCGCTTCCGCCTCGAAGAGGTCGCCAATCGCTGCGGGTTTACCGACGTGAACTACTTCTGCCGGGTGTTCAAGCAGAAGACCGGGTTGACCCCTTCCCAGTACCGCTCCCTGAGTCAGCCGCAGGCGGCGGCCAGCGAGCTGGAGGGATAACGGGGCGGGGTCGGGGAGGCGTGGTGACGGCGCACTGGCGGGTGGCTACCTCTTTGGTCTGACATGCTTTCTTGTCGTTTTATTATGAAAATGAATGGGCTAAGATGGCCGCGCGCAACAAACAAGTTGATAACAAACGGAAGTTAGGAGATGCCGATGGAAAGCAAAGTAGTAATCCCGACCCAGGGTCAGAAAATCACAGTCGATGCCAACGGCAAGCTGCAGGTTCCCAACCATCCGATCATTCCGTTTATCGAAGGGGATGGCATCGGTGTTGATGTAACCCCGGCCATGTTGAATGTGGTGAATGCTGCGGTCGAGAAAGCCTACAAGGGCGAGCGCAAGATCGCCTGGATGGAGATCTATACCGGCGAGAAATCGACTCATGTCTATGGCGAAGGTGCCTGGCTGCCAGCCGAAACCCTGGATTTCATTCGTGAATATTGCGTGGCCATCAAGGGCCCGCTGACTACTCCGGTCGGTGGCGGTATTCGCTCCCTCAACGTAGCCCTGCGTCAGGAGCTGGATCTCTACATCTGCCTGCGCCCGGTGCGTTACTACGACGGCACCCCGAGCCCGGTGAAACGTCCGGATCTGACTGACATGGTGATCTTCCGCGAGAACGCCGAAGACATCTACGCCGGTATCGAGTGGAAGGCCGACAGCACCGAAGCAAACAAGGTGATCGCCTTCCTGCAAAACGAGATGGGCGTGAAGAAAATTCGCTTCCCGGAGTCCTGCGGGATCGGCATCAAGCCGATGTCCAAGGCCGGTACCGAGCGTCTGGTGCGTGCCGCCATCGAGTATGCCATCGACAACGATCGCGACTCAGTGACTCTGGTGCACAAGGGCAACATCATGAAGTTCACCGAAGGTGCCTTCAAGGATTGGGGCTATGCTCTGGCCCAGAACGAGTACGGTGCCCAGCTGATCGACGGCGGCCCCTGGTGCTCCTTCAAGAACCCGAAAACCGGCAAGACCATCGTCATCAAGGATGTCATCGCCGATGCCTTCTTGCAGCAGATCCTGCTGCGTCCGGCCGAGTATGACGTCATCGCCTGTATGAACCTCAACGGCGACTACATCTCCGACGCGCTGGCCGCTCAGGTAGGCGGTATCGGTATCGCGCCGGGTGCCAACATCGGTGACGGCGTGGCCCTGTTCGAAGCGACCCACGGTACTGCACCGAAGTATGCCGGTCAGGACAAGGTCAACCCGGGCTCCCTGATCCTCTCCGCCGAGATGATGCTTCGCCACATGGGTTGGGTCGAAGCGGCCGATCTCATCATCAAGGGGATGGAAGCGGCGATCCGCAACAAGACCGTCACCTATGACTTCGAGCGTCTGATGGAAGGGGCCACCCTGCGCTCCTGCTCCCAGTTTGCTCAGGACATGATCGACCAGATGTAATCTGCTGCTTGCCAGAAACGCAAAACCGGCGCCATGTGCGCCGGTTTTTTTATCGCGAAAGAGTGAAGGGGCTTATTGCGCCTGCTCTACGTGTTGCTGATAGCGTTGCTGCCATTTGCTGGTTTCTGCTTCATCACCCTGGGCCTTCCAGAAGGCGCAGATGGTGTTGGCAAGTTCCGAAGCCATCGCGTGATCTCCGTCACGTCGGCTCATCAGATAATCTCCCAGCCAGCTTTGATATTGTTTCATTACCCGATCTCCTTATCTCATGTGCCCTTGAGGGTGCCCACCTTGACGGGAGCCTGTCGGCTCATCCTGGGGGGAACATCATCAGGCATGATGGTGCAAAGTCACGACCCGGGCAGAGAGCCCGATGGGCAATCTGGCGGCGAACGTGACGCGAGATGTCAAAAAATGAGCGCCATTTTAGCACAAAC
>NZ_QAJD01000162.1:23672-35851 GCF_003061465.1 Aeromonas sp. HMWF017 | reverse complement strand
TGCCACCGCCGGTGGCCCACACCAGATGGGTGGCCTGTGCCATGGTTGCGGCATCGCAACCGCGCCCGGTTAGCCACTCGGGATTGGCTGCCACCCGCCACGGGCCGGCCATACCCGCCAGAGCAGAAGGTTCGAGTGTGATCTGTTCATCGCGCGCCAGCAGTCCCAACAGGTCATACATCTCCTGATCGCTCAGGGTGTAGAAGCCATCGAGCAGCCGCTCCATGGCGCGGCCGACGAAGCCGGAGGCGCGACCTACCGCGAGGCCGTCGGCTGCGGTGAGGTTGTCAATGCCCAGATCCTGCACCGCAATGGCATCGTGCAATCCGGTGTGGACCCCCAGCAACATACAGGGGGAGTGAGTGGGCTCGGCGAAGAAGCAGTGAACGTTATCCCCGAACGCGAGCTTGAGACCAAAGGCCACGCCGCCCGGGCCGCCACCCACGCCGCAAGGGAGGTAGACAAACAGCGGGTGGTCGGCATCCACCTTGATGCCCATCTGGTCGAACTGTGCTTTCACCCGCTCGCCCGCAACCGAGTAGCCGAGGAACAGGGTGCGGGAGTTCTCGTCGTCGATAAAGAAGCAGTTGGGATCGCGCTCGGCCTCTTTGCGTCCCTGTTCCACCGCCACCCCGTAATCTTCGGCATATTCGACCACGATGACGCCGTGTTCACGCAGCTTGCGCTTCTTCCACTCCCGCGCATCGGCTGACATGTGGACGGTGACGGTAAAGCCCAGCTTGGCGCTCATGATGCCGATGGACATGCCAAGGTTGCCAGTGGACCCCACTGCGATGCTGTACTGGCTGAAGAACTGGCGAAACTCGTCGCTGAACAGTTTGCGGTAGTCATCCTCTTCCCGCAGCAGACCAGCCTTGATCGCCAACTGTTCGGCGTGAGTCAGCACCTCGTAGATCCCGCCTCGCGCCTTGATGGAGCCGGAGATGGGCAGATGACTGTCTTTTTTCAGCAGCAGTCGACCGGTGACCTCAACCCCGTAGCGCCGGTTGAGCGTGGCCTGCATCGCCGGAATAGCGGCGATCTCGGACTCCAGAATACCGTTGCTGGTGCGGGTCTCGGGGAAGGTTTCGCACATGTAGGGAGCGAAGCGGGCCAGCCGGGCGGAAGCGTCCGCCACATTGTTGTTATCGAGCCCCACATAGGGCAGACCGGCAGCCAGAGTGGTGGTGTTGGGGTTGAACCAGGTGACTGGCTCAAGCGCGATCAGGGATTGCACTAGTGGAAATTGCGCTGTGAGCTGTTGGACGTCGATGTTTTTCATAGTGTTCTCGGTCTTGTTACACGATAAAGGAGAGCAAGAAGGTACCGGCCAGCGCCATCAGGGAGGCGACAAAGGTGGCGGTGGTGTAGTACTTGAGCGTTTCGTTCAGGGTGGCGCCGCAATACTGCTTGACCAGCCAGAACAGGGAGTCGGTCACCATGGTGCAACCAATGGCGCCGGAGCCGATGGCCAGGGTCATGATCTCCGGGCTGATATCCGGGTAGTGCACCATGATGGGGGAGACGATAGCGGTGGCGCCCATCATGGCAACGGTGGCGGAGCCCACGGCGGCGTGCAGCACGATAGCCACCAGCCAGGCCAGCAGAATCGGGTGCATATCCAGCTGGGAGAGGATGATGGCCAGGCTATCGCCCAGGCCGCTTGCCTTGAGCACCCCGTTGAAGGCGCCGCCCGCACCGATGATGAGCAGGATATTGGCGATGGATGAGAAGCACTCCTCGGTCTTGTTGAGCAGTCCTTCCATCTTCATCTGCTGGCGGCTCCCCAGCACGTAGTAGGCGGTGAAGGCGGCGATAAACATGGCGGTGATGGGGTTGCCGATAAACTCCAGCACGGTGTAGAGGTGGCTGGCGTGATCCATGTTGAGCTCGGCGACCGTCTTGGCCAGCATCAGCAGGATGGGCAGCAGCACGGTGGAGAGTGAGGCGCCTAAAGTCGGGAGAGTTGCTTCATCGCGCGCCTTAATGTCGGCAAAGGCAGCGGGCACCTCCTTGAACGGGAGCCGGTTGCCCAGCAGTTTGAGGAACAGGGGGCCGCCCACCAGCGAGGCAAAGAGGCCGACCGCGAGGCCATAGACGATGACCGAGCCGACGTCAGCCCCCAGCTGATTGGTGACGTAGAGGGCTGCCGGGTGCGGCGGCACTATGCAGTGCACGGCCATCAGGGCGGTGCAGAGCGGAATGGCCAGCTTGAGCAGCGAGGTGTTGGTCTTGCGGGCGATGGAGAAGGCCAGCGGGATCAGCAGCACCACCCCGACTTCGACAAACAGGGTGATGCCGCACACCAGACCGACCAGTACCATGATGACCTGAGGCGAAAGCCAGCGGCATCTCTGCAGGGCGAGGCCGATGCGCTCTGCAGCCCCAGACACCTCCATCATCTTGCCGAGTATGGTGCCAAGACCAATGACGGCGGCGAGAAAACCGAGGGTGCCACCAATGCCCGCTTCCATGGCATTGACCATGTTGACCGGGTTCATCCCCATCAGGGTGCCGACATAGAAGCTTGCCAGCAGCAGGGCAAGGAAAGGATGCACCTTGCCCTTCACTATGGTGACCACGATAAGAACGATGCTACTTAGCAAGGTAGCGATGACCCATACCTCTGAACTCATACTGCGCCTCGACATCTGTTGTGTGTGATTGTTTATGCGCTTATTGAATGAAAATGAGGCGAGGCTGACAAATGATGAAATCGACCACTTGGGTGATCTGAGATGATGCAAAGGCGCTGCATTGGTCACAATTTATCGAAATCACACTCTTTGGGTCTTTTGGTTTCATCCTGAAGGTGGCCTGTGGGTGTATCATCGGTGGCCATTGCGAAGAGGGGGATGAATGTATAACGGGGATAATTACATATCGCGCAACAAGCTGCTGAGCGGCTACCAGCTGGCCAAGCTGCACACCTTCGAGGCGGCCGCCCGCCACGGATCCTTTGCCATGGCTGCTGATGAATTGTCGCTGAGTCCCAGTGCCGTGAGTCACCGGATCAGCGCGCTGGAAGAGGAGCTGGGCTTCAAGCTCTTTGAGCGTTTTCACCGCAAAGTGATATTGACGGCGGATGGGCAGCGGGTGTTCTGGGCGCTCAAATCTTCGCTGGAGTTCATCAATCAGGAGATCCTGGAGATCAAGAATCAGGAGCTCTCCGGTACCCTGACCATCTATTCGCGTCCCTCCATCGCCCAGTGCTGGCTGGTGCCCAGGTTGGCTGATTTCTCCCGCCTGCATCCGCAGATCGAGCTCAATATCATCACCGGCAACGAGAACATCAACCTGCATGGTTATGGCATCGATTTGACCCTCTATTTCGATGAGAAGAGCCCGGAGCGGCTTGCCATCCACCCGCTGATGGATGAGTTCATGCTGCCGGTCTGCAGCCCGGAATATGCCGAGCTGCACGGGCTCATCGGCAATCCCGCCAGCTTGTCCCGGTGCCGTCTGCTCCATGATCGGCAGGCGTGGGGATTTGACTCGGACACCGACGAGTGGAGCTGCTGGGCTCGCCATGCCGAGGTCAGCCTCGAAGCATGCCAGCTGAGCATGGGCTTTGATCGCTCGGATCTCGCCATCATCGCTGCCATGAATCACGCCGGGATCGCCATGGGGCGCAAGAATCTGGTGAGCAAGCGGCTGGCGCGCAACGAGCTGGTGGCCCCTTTCCCCGGCTTGGCGGTCAAGTGCGAGCAGCGTTATTACATGGCGACCCTGCCCAACCGGGAGTGTCCCAAGATCCAGGCTTTTATCGACTGGGCGCAGGGGATGGCTGCCGAGATGGAATGAACAGAGGCTGGCGCGCAAGAAAGCGACATGAAGGCGTAGAGTGCGAGTTAACGAAGGTAGCGGTTTAACATGGCGGGAAAATAGGGGGAGAGGGGTCAGCTGATGGTAGCGAGTCGCCTTGCTGCCAACACCGGATGGCTGACAGCAAGGCAACGGTCGGGATCAGGTGGTCTTTTCCAGATGGTTCTGATAAATCTGCTGCCACTTGTCCAGTTCGTTTTCATCACCCTGCTGCTGCCAGAACTCGCAGATGGAACTCGCCATCTCGCATGCCATGGCGTGGTCACCGTCACGGCGACTCATCAGGTATTGCCCCAGCCAGCTTTGATACTGTTTCATTGCACGATCTCCTTATCTATTTAACCCTTGATACTGCAGCTGTGGGACACCCGTCCGGCAGTGTTGCGCCACACTCCACTTTCGCCGCGCGTTGCTTGTTATCGCCGCGCTTGTTGTCAATCAGGACAGAGAGTGTATGAGAAAAAGGCGAAAGTGTTAAAAATTGGCCACCACCTTATCACAAAATGGTGTGATATGCAGGCTTTGGGGCCAATTGAGTTATAAGCGCGGGTTGTGTGTCCCGACATAGCGACAGAAATTGACGGAGAGTATCGGCACGCAACTTGTGCCGCAAGCAGGCGTTTGAGCGGTTACTGGGTCACCCGACGTGCCTGCCAGTAGCGACTGTTCCAGTAGACGTTGTCGAGGCGGGAGCGGATCACTCCCTTGCTGGTGGAGGCGTGAATAAACTCGCCGGCACCTGTGTAGACCCCCACATGGTACTGTTGCCAGCCGGTTTTGAAGAAGACCAGATCTCCGTGTTGCAGCCGGTAGCGATCCACCGGTTTGCCAATGCTGGCCTGAGATTCGGTGGTTCTTGGCAGGTTGAAGCCCAGCACCTGACTGTAGGCGAGCTGGGTGAAGGCGGAGCAGTCTAGCCCGGCGCGGCTGGCGCCGCCCATGCGGTAAGGGACACCGCGCCACTGTTGGTAGAAGCCATCGAAGGCACTGCTCTGCCGAGGGGCCGGAGGCGGCTCCGGCGTGCTGGAACAGGCGGCCAGCAGCAGAGTCAGCAGGGATAGCAGCAGCTTGCGATACATCGGGCTCTCTCCACGGACGGGTCTACCAAACGAGACATTTATCGAACGCCATATCCTGCCAAATCGTTCTGGCGGCAGGAGGGCACGCGACAACTTTTCCATCATAAACAGGGATCTGGCTCCAGACCTAGTCTCCGAGAGGAAAAATGTGGCGGGGAACTGAAAAACGCCAACCCGAGGGCTGGCGTTTGTTGTCACTCGTTGTGGCTAATCAGCGGTTTAAGCAGCTCGGCCAGCTTGTAGAAGGTCTGCACCCGGGTGGTGCTGGGGCGCCAGACCAGCCCGATCTCGCGATAGGAGGTCTCTCCCGGCAGCGGGATGGCCACCAGATCGGAGTTGGCAAGAATGCCGGCATCGATGGCCATCTGCGGCAGGAAGGTGGTGCCAAGACCCGCTTCCACCATCTGCACCAAGGTGTGCAGGCTGGTGGCGGCGAACGGGTTGATCTTGCTCTTGTCCCGCAGGCGGCAGGCGCTCACTGCGTGCTCGGTGAGGCAGTGCTCCCGCTCCAGCAGGAAGATGCTCTGGTTGGGCAGCTCCTTGTAGTCGAACGGGGTATGCAGACCGGCCGCCATGCTGGCGGGCATCACCATGTGGAACGGATCCTGGCCGACGGTCTTGCAGTGAAATCCACCGATCTCGATGGGCAGGGCGAGGATTAGCAAGTCGAGCTGACCCTGTTCCAGCTGCTTGAGCAGATTGCTGGTGGTGTCTTCACGCAGCAACAATTCGAGGTCAGGATAGGTTTTGCTGCACTCTTTCAGCAGCTTGCTCAGCAGGAAGGGGGCGATGGTGGGAATGCAACCCAGACGTACCGTCCCCTGCATCACGCCACCCTGATGTTGCCCGAGCTCCATCAGATCCCGTGCATCGGAGAGCAAATTGCGAGCTCGCTCGACGATTTCCATGCCGACCGGGGTCATAATGAAGCTCTTGTGGTCCCGCTCCACCAGTTGCAGGTTCATCATGTCCTCCAGCGTCTGGATCCCGGTACTCAGGGTCGACTGGCTGACATGACAGGCCTTGGCGGCGCGGTTGAAGTTCTTGTGCTCATCGAGAGCGACCAGATATTGCAGCTGTTTGAGGCTGGGCCAACGTTGCATAGAAAAACCCGATTAATGCTATCTATTTAATTTGATTTAACTAATCTACCACCGGGTCTATAGTTTGTCGCTTGAATTAGATGGACTTGGCTCTAGGTAGCCCAATCCTCACCGGATTGTTCACTTCACATAAAGAGGAATTGAATATGGTATTGGTAGGCCGTCCCGCACCCGATTTTACCGCCGCAGCTGTTCTGGGTAATGGCGAGATCGTTGATTCATTCAACCTGTCATCCCACATCAAAGGCAAAGCAGCCGTTGTCTTCTTCTACCCGCTCGATTTCACCTTCGTCTGCCCGTCCGAGCTGATTGCCTTCGATCACCGTTATGAAGAGTTCCAGAAGCGTGGCGTGGAAGTGATCGGTGTTTCCATCGATTCCCAGTTCTCCCACAACGCATGGCGCAACACCAAAGTGGAAGATGGCGGTATCGGTCAGGTCAAGTACCCGTTGATCGCCGACGTGAAACACGAAATCTGCAAAGCCTATGACGTTGAACATCCGGAAGCCGGCGTGGCGTTCCGTGGCTCCTTCCTGATCGACAAGAACGGTGTCGTTCGTCACCAGGTTGTCAACGATCTGCCGCTGGGCCGCAACATTGACGAGATGCTGCGCATGGTCGATGCCCTGCAATTCCACGAAGAGCACGGCGAAGTGTGCCCGGCTCAGTGGGAAAAAGGCAAAAAAGGTATGCAAGCCTCTCCGGACGGCGTTGCCAAGTACCTGTCCGAGAACGCTGACTCCCTGTAATCGGGTCGTACTCTCCTTGAAGAACCGGCGTCTTGGCGCCGGTTTTTTTATACCTGCGATTTACCTATCCCCTGATATATCGGGGGTCGGCATCTCATTCCGAAACGACGAGTACGCCACTGACTGCAGCTTGGAATAGCGAGGACGAAGGGGCGAGAAGAGTGTGATCGATAGCTGGGGCTGGGATGTGCCAACAGACAAACAAGAGCCATAAAAAAAGCGCGCCATAGGCGCGCTCAGTTCACAAGCGAAGAAGTTATTCCTCAAAGATCCCGAAGTGATCCTTGGCGAAATTGACCCGCTGCTCCACGTTCATCTTCACCTGGCCCAGCTTCTCGATAGTCTTGAGATTGGGCACCAGGCCGCGACCGTTGGCGATCTGGATGGCAAGACCGGGACGGGCGTTGAGCTCCAGCAGCATGGGGCCGCGGAACTTGTCCAGCACCATATCGGTACCGATATAACCCAGACCCGACATCTCGTAGCAGGAGGCGGCCAGGGTGAGCAGGGTATCCCAGTGGGGCACCTTGAGCTCATAGAGATCGAGGCCGGTATCCGGATGGTGGCGCAGCGGATTGCCAAACTGCACCGCCCGCAGGGCACGACCGGTACGTAGGCACAGACCCACCCCCACGGCGCCCTGGTGCAGGTTTGCCTTGCCGTCCGAGGCGGCGGTGGAGAGGCGCATCATCGCCATCACCGGGAACCCCTTGAAGATGATGACCCGGGCATCGGGTACCCCTTCGAAGGAGTAGCCGTCGAACACATCATCAAAGTTGATGAGGCCTTCCACCAGTGCCACGTCGGGCTTGCCGCCAAGCGAATAGAGCCCCGCCAGAATGTTGGAGACATGGCGCTCCAGATCCTGACCGGTAGAGGCGCTGCCGTTGGGCTTGTAGAAGAGGCCATCTTCCTGACGGAGGATCACCAGGATACCCTTGCCGCCCGAGCCACGGGCCGGCTTGATGCAGAAGCCCGGCCAATCTTTTACCAGCTCGGTGATGCGACCCACATCGTGCTGGGCACGGATGGTACCGATCAGCTCAGGCACGGTGACCCCTGCATCCAGCGCAATTTGCTTGGTCTGCAGCTTGTCATCCACCAGCGGATAGAGGCTGCGCGGATTGTAGCGGCTGATGTAGGAGTGGTTGCGCTTGTTCATGCCGAGGATGCCTGATTGGGACAGGCTCCACGGGGTGGTGTATTTTTCCCAGAACCACATCGGTTACTTGTCCTTACCCGGGGTGACGCCAGATTTCATCTCGTCCACCAGCGGCTTGAAGCGCTTCAATTCGCTCAGCTTGTAGCCGGTGTAGTTACCCATCAACAGCACGGTCGCCATCAGCACCAGCTGCAGGCCGAGGAAGTTGAAGGTGAGGTGACGAATAAGCTCGTTATCCATGGCCAGATAGGCGATGACGGCAACCAGCAGAGAGCCGCCGCCCTGGCGGAACACCTCTTTCGGGCCCTCTTCTTCCCACAGGATGGACATCCGTTCGATGGTCCAGGAGAGGATGATCATCGGGAAGAAGGTGATCTTCATGCCGTCGGTCAGCCCCAGCTTGAAGGCGAACGCGGAGAAGATACCGATCATCGAGATAACCATGATGATGATGGCCGATATTCGGGCGACCAGCAGCAGGTTAAGCCGAGACAGATAGGAGCGAATGATGAGACCGGTGCCGACGATCAGCAGGAAGCCGATGAGACCGGTGACCAGCGAGGTCTGGATAAAGGCGACCGCGATCAACACCGGCATAAAGGTACCTGAGGTCTTGATCCCCACCAGAACCCGCAGGAACACCACCATCAGCACGCCGATCGGGATCAGCAGCAAGCCCTTGAACAGGGTCTGCTCTTCCAGCGGCAGGCTGTGGATGGAGAAGTTCATCATCTCTGATTTTTCGAACTTCTGCGCCAGTGCCACGCTGACCGGCTGCTCCTGTTCGATCATCGAGAAGCTGACACGGGAGTTGTGACCACCGGTCACGTCCAGCAGGGCGCCGGAGTTGTATTCCCACAGCAGCAGGTTGGCCGGACGGCCCTGTTCACCGGTTTGCGGGTTGAACAGCTTGTAGTCGGTCGGGCTGTTGAATACCTGCAGGTAATCCACCAGCTCCTGACGACGGCGGCCATCTTCCAGATTCAGGGCATGCACCACGCGGGTGGGGACGTCAGCATTGTTGAGCAGCTCGGCGATCAGGTTGGCGCGGCTCTTGTGCTTTTTCAGCAGCTCGGCGTTCTGCTCCTGCTTCTCGATCTCTTTGATGATCTCGCGAGTCAAGGTGTAGCCGTCGGCAGAGCGCTCCTGTGCCCGCTCGAGGATCTGCTTCATCGCGGTGGCATAAGGCTCACTCTCGATCTGCTTCTCGATGGCAGGCGGCTGCGGATTGGCGGCCGGTTTGGCGTGGGCATCCGCCATCATGTCGACGCGGTAGTAGAGCTCCTGACGGCCGGAGGCGGTGCGGATGGACCACTCGGCGCGGGCATCACCATCTTTCTCGACGAAGGAGAGGCCGTAGCCGGGGCTGGCGGCGTTCTCGTTCATCAGGGTGAAACCGGGCTGGGTGCCCGGAATGGCCAGAGAGGCGATCACCGGCTCACCGGTCGCCTCGAACTCCAGCTTGGCTTCGATGGACCAGATCTGGCGCTTTTCACCGGGCGTCAGCGGCACATCCAACGCGATATGGTGATAGATCGTCATCCCCAGGCCGACAATGTACAGCAGGGCTACCAGCAAATAGAACGGCTTACGGGAAACCATGGATTATTTCACATCCTTGAGCTTGGGTTTGGGTTGGATATATTCGCGGGCCACATCAACCACGGCGATGTCTTTCAAAAATTCGCGACCCAGCAGCACAGGGAAGGTCATGTCGCTACGGTCTTTCAGGGTAAATTCGGCTTTCTCGGTCATGTCGCCAATGCGCACGGCCAGGCGCACTACCGGACGGCGGTCCAGATCGTCGGCAGAGGCCTGACGCACCCGTACATGGCGTACCAGCGGCGCTTCAATCTGGATCTTGTCGTCCACTTCCTGATGGCTCAGGAAGAAGCGCACCCAGTTTTTGCCGTTGCGCTCGAAAATGGTGATCTCCTGCGCACTGATGGAGGAGGTGGTCGCACCGGTATCGACCCGCGCCTGGAAGGCGTCGTTGGCCGCATCAACCCAGATCCACTCGGCTTCACCGACCATCAGCTTGCCATCGATGGTGTGACCCTGATTGGGGGCCGGACACTTCTCGGTGGGGATGGCCATCGGCTTGGGCGGCTCGGAGGGGAGGGGGGCGAGCTTGTGGTCTACTTGCTTGACGGACTCTTTCATATTGGTGACATCTGTGTTGAGCTGAACCAGCAGGTGCTGTTGCTGCACATACTGCTTCTGTTGCTGTTCCATGGATGTTTGCAGGCGTTGCTCGCTCTGGCTCAGCTCGCTACGAAGCTCGGCCAGCGTCAGAGCAGGGACCTGAGGCGCTTTTTCCATATTGACACACCCGCCGAGACTAAGCAGGGAGAGCAGGGTCATTCCTTTTAATTTGCTTTTCATGTCATTCATTTAACTGTGCTTCCTGGAATTGGGTCAGTGTAACTTCCTGAATCGCCATCGGCTAGTCTTTGGCCTTGCGGGCAATCAGTACGGCACGTTTCGGCGCCGGGTGTCCTTCTACCGTGAGTGCCGGATTGTCTGGATCCAGATAGTCACTCAGGGATTCATTAATCATCCAGTCGGTACGACGCTGTTCGTCGGTGCTGGTCATATTCTCGTCTACTATCCGCACGTCGGTGAAGCCGCAGCGCTCGACCCACAGCTTGAGGGCGCGGCTTGAGGGAATAAACCAGACGTTGCGCATCTTGCCGTAACGGTCGGTGGGCATCAGCACGTCGTTGACCCCGCCGTCAATCACTAGCGTCTCCAGCACCAGCTCGCCATCATCTTTCAATTGATTGCGCAACTGCTCGATGTGCTCGATGGGGGATTTGCGGTGATAGAGCACCCCCATGGAGAAGACGGTGTCAAAAGCACGCAGCTCAGGTAGCTCTTGAATACCGAGCGGCAACAGGTGGGCGCGCTGATCATTGCCCGCGAAGTGGCGAATGGCCTCGAACTGGCAGAGGAACAGCGGGCTAGGGTCGATGCCGACCGCCAGCTTGGCCCCTTCACCCACCATGCGCCAGAGGTGGTAGCCGCTGCCGCAACCCACATCCAGCACGTAACGGCCTTCGAGCGGGCTGATATGAGGCAGCACCCGATCCCACTTCCAGTCAGAGCGCCACTCGGTATCGATGTGGATGCCGTGTACGGTGAACGGCCCCTTGCGCCAAGGCATGAAGTGACGCAGCAGGCTCTCGACCTTCTTTCGTTCACCTTCGCCAAGGCTCTCGGCCGAGCCAATCTCGACCCGGCTTTTCAGCTCGACGTTGCCGGGGGAGACCACCGGCAGCTTGTTGAGGGCGCGGTTCCAGCGCGGCAGGTCGCCATGCTGGTTGTCATGTTGCCAGGCGTGCAGCTGGGCGGGCAGGGTATGCAGCCAGTGGCTCAGCCGGTTTTTGGCAATCAGTTGATAGAAATTGGCAAAGTCGATCATGGCTGGGCGTCGCTGGATTTGATGGCAATCATGGAGCCGAAGTTGAAGCACTGGAACCAGAGATCCTGATGGACGAAACCGGCGTCGCGCAGGCGCGCCTGATGCACCGGCAGGCTGTCGGTGCGCATCACGTTCTCAAGGGCGGTGCGTTTCTGGCTGATCTCCAGCTCGCTGTAGCCATTGGCTCGCTTGAAGTCGAGATGCAGATCGATAAGCAACTCGTTGACCGGCTCATCTTCGAAGCGGAACTTCTCGCTCAGGATCAGGATCCCGCCCGGGCGCAGCCCATCGTGAATGCGCTGGATCAGGGCGGCCCGTTTCTCTGGCTCGACAAACTGCAGAGTGAAGTTGAGTACCACCACGGAGGCGTTCTCGATCTCGATGTCGCAGATATCCGCCTCCACCAGCTCCACCGGCACCTCGGCTTTGAAACCGGAGAGGTGGGCGCGGGCGCGCTCAATCATCGGATGGGAGAGATCCACCGCGGTGATACGGCAACCGGGTTGGCTGACATGGCGACGCATCGCCTGGGTCGCGGCGCCCAGTGAGCAGCCGAGATCATAGAGTCGGCTCTCGGGTTGGGCGTAGCGGGCGGCCATCATGCCGATGGCGGAGATGATGTTGCTGTAACCCGGCACCGAGCGCTGGATCATATCGGGAAACACGTCGACGACCTGTTCGTCAAAACAGAAGTCACCCAATCGGGCGATCGGGGCGGCAAAAATTTGATCTTTGGTATGCATGCTGGCGCAACCTGACAGTCGGGACATCACCCGGCTGTATTGTTCAATTGAGTCGTTGGGTGACACCCATCAGAGTAGATTTATCACCTGTTTA
>NZ_QAJD01000162.1:527-23662 GCF_003061465.1 Aeromonas sp. HMWF017 | reverse complement strand
TGAAATCCTTTGGACCTGTCCTGTTCGTACGGGCCATGTTCCGGACCCTTACTTGGGGCGGTAGTGTAGAGGATTGATGGCCGTTTGTCTTGACGCCAGGGCTTGCCACGCCACAAAAAAGCACTTTTTTTACAACGAAACGATGGCCGCAGAATGGGTTGGCTAAAAGCGCAGCACTCCCTGCCGTGCGCGATCGTTTTCCCCCGGCCAGGGAGCCATCTCCTGCTCCAGCAAGCGGGTGATCTGACGGGCCAGCTCAGGTGCCTGGGCGTTGTCGGCAGTATGTATATAGAGGTAGAGATCTTTCCCCTCCGCGAGCCACTGGCGCCAGTGGGGGAGCCAGCTGGGCAGGAAGGGGTGATTGGCCGCCGGGTCCGGCAGGCCGATAAAGCGCACCATGGGGGCGTTGGCGGTGGCCAGCAGATGCACCGGCAGGCGCGGTTTCTTGCCCTGGGCATCGACAAGGGCTGGCGTGGTTGCTGGCACCGAGAAGAGTGGCCGGCTGTCGAGCATCACCCGGTTCACACCCTGTTCCATCAGCAATCGGTTCAATGCCCGCTCGGCCTCCCCCTTGGCGAAGAAGTCGGGGTGGCGCACCTCGAGGGCGTAGCGAAACGCCCGCGGCAGCCGATCGATGAAGGCCGCCAGTCTGGCCAGCCCCTGTGGCCCGAAACGGGCGGGCAACTGCAGGGTGAGCAGCCCCAGCTTGTCGTGCAGCGGGGCAAGCAGGCGAATAAAGTCGGCGACTTGTTTGTCTGCGCTCACCAGATCGCTCTGGTGGCTGATGGTTTGCGGAAATTTGAAGTTGAAACGAAAGTGATCGGGCACCGCATCGGCCCAGCGCTGTACCGTGTCCGGTGTCGGCAGGGCGTAGAAGGTGGTGTTACCCTCCACCGAGTTGAATACGGTGGCATAGTGGGCGAGGTGTTCGGCAGGCTTGGCGCCAAGGCCCAGCAACTGGCCGGGCCAGCTGGGGTGGGACCACTGTGGCAGGCCCAAATAGAGGCTCATGATGGCTATTCTCTTCGCTCTTGGTGCATTCGTGCCGATTTTTTGCCCGCTTTTTGCCATCGAGTGCAAAAAACTGGCGAAAGGAGGCTGCTGGCCATTTTACCCAAAAGGGGGTTTTCCTCTATAATGCCAGCCCTTTTGTTTTTCAATTTCTTGTGACCCATGCCTATCTACGAATATCGTTGCGACGTCTGTGGCCATGAATTGGCAAAACTGCAAAAGCTTTCCGATGCCCCCCTGACCGACTGTCCGGCCTGTAGCAAGCCGAATCTGGTCAAGCTGATATCGGCGGCAGGCTTCCGGCTCAAGGGAACCGGATGGTACGAGACTGATTTCAAACCGGGTAAGAAAAAGAATCTGGCCAGCTGTGAGACAGACGGTGCTTGCCAGTCGTGCCCGGCGGCCCAAGGTTAACCGTCTCTCTACAATTTCGAAGGAAGAAGTCCATGCGCTCTATCTATTGCGGACAGGTCAATGAGGCCCATGCAGGGCAGACCATTACATTGTGCGGTTGGGTTCATCGTCGTCGTGATCTCGGCGGTCTGATCTTTATCGATATGCGCGACCGGGAAGGGATCGTTCAGGTGTTCTTCGATCCGGACAAGCCGGACGCGTTCGCGCTGGCCTCCGAGCTGCGCGGCGAGTTCTGCATCCAGGTGACCGGCGTGGTGCGCACCCGTCCCGAGTCCCAGCGCAACAGCGACATGGCCACTGGCGCCATCGAAGTGTTCGCTCACGAGCTCAACATCATCAACCGTGCCGAGCCGCTGCCGCTGGACTTCAATCAGGTCAACAGCGAAGAGATCAGCCTCAAGTATCGCTACCTGGATCTGCGTCGTCCCGAGATGGCCAAGTACCTGAAGACCCGTGCCAAGGCCAGCGCCTTCGTACGCCGCTTCATGGACGAGCACGGCTTCCTCGATATCGAGACCCCGATGCTGACCAAGGCCACCCCGGAAGGTGCCCGTGATTATCTGGTGCCGAGCCGCGTGCACAAGGGCAAGTTTTACGCCCTGCCGCAATCTCCCCAGCTGTTCAAGCAGTTGCTGATGATGTCCGGCTTCGATCGCTACTACCAGATCGTCAAGTGCTTCCGCGACGAAGACCTGCGTGCCGACCGCCAGCCGGAATTCACCCAGATCGACGTGGAGACCTCCTTCATGACCGCGCCGCAGGTGCGTGAAGTGATGGAAGAGATGATCCGCAAACTGTGGCTGCACATCCTGAACGTGGATCTGGGCGACTTCCCGATCATGACCTTCGACGAAGCCATGCGTCGCTACGGCTCCGACAAGCCGGACCTGCGTCTGCCAATGGAGCTGGTTGATGTGGCAGACCTCTTGACTGCTGTCGAGTTCGCCGTGTTCGCGGGCCCCGCCAACGATCCGAAAGGCCGTGTGGCTGCCCTGAAAGTCCCGGGCGGTGCCGAGCTCTCTCGCAAGCAGATCGACGAATACACCAAGTTTGTCGGCATCTACGGTGCCAAGGGCCTGGCCTGGATGAAGGTCAACGAAGCGGCCAATGGTATCGAAGGCGTGCAGTCTCCGGTTGCCAAGTTCCTCTCTGACGCCATCGTGCGTGAGATCCTGGCTCGTACCGGCGCTGCCGACGGCGACATCATCTTCTTTGGCGCTGACAGCAAGAAAGTGGTCTGCGATGCCATGGGCGCCCTGCGTCTGAAAGTGGGTCGCGATCTGGGCCTGCTGGAGAACTGCTGGAAACCGCTGTGGGTCATCGACTTCCCGATGTTCGAGGAAGATGGTGAAGGTGGTCTGGCCGCCATGCACCACCCGTTCACCGCGCCGAGCAACATGAGCCCGGCCGAGCTGAAAGCCAACCCTGTGGGTGCTTACGCCAACGCCTACGACATGGTGATCAACGGCTACGAAGTGGGTGGCGGCTCTGTGCGTATCCACAACAGCGAGATGCAATCCACCGTGTTCGATATCCTGGGTATCACCCCGGCCGAGCAGCGCCTGAAATTCGGCTTCCTGCTGGATGCACTGAAGTACGGCACCCCGCCGCACGCCGGTCTGGCCTTCGGCCTGGACCGTCTCAGCATGCTGCTGACAGGCACCGAAAACATTCGGGACGTCATCGCCTTCCCGAAAACGACCGCGGCCGCCTGTCTGATGACAGACGCCCCCAGCCTTGCCAACGCCGCCCAACTGGGTGAGCTGGCGATTGCAACCACCGTTAAGGGCGACGAGTAAGCCGATCCGGCACCGGAGGCCGCCGCCGTGCGGCCTCTGTGTTTCCCTTGGGTTAGTCATGATCAGTGTTACTGACATTTAAAAAATAACGGAGAGTCTCTATGGCAGGTCACAGTAAATGGGCCAACATCAAACACCGCAAGGCCGCTCAGGACGCCAAGCGTGGCAAGATCTTCACCAAGCTGATCCGCGAAATCACTACCTCCGCGCGTCTGGGTGATGCCGATCCGGCCAACAACCCGCGTCTGCGTGCTGCGGTGACTGCCGCCCTGACCAACAACATGACCCGCGACACCATCAACCGTGCCATTCAACGTGGCGCTGGTGGTGGCGATGGCGAACAGCTCGAGACCATCGTATACGAAGGTTACGGCCCGGCTGGCTCTGCCGTGATGGTAGAGTGCCTGACCGACAACCGTAACCGTACCGTAGCCGAAGTGCGTCACGCCTTCAGCAAGTGCGGTGGCAACCTGGGGACCGACGGCTCCGTTGCCTATCTGTTCAGCAAGAAAGGTCTGCTGACTTTCGTGGGCGTAGACGAAGATGCCCTGATGGATGCCGCGCTGGAAGCGGGCGCCGATGACGTGGTCACCGAAGAGGATGGCACCATCGAGGTGTACACCACCCCGAACGACTTCGGTACCGTGCTGGATGGTCTTGAAGCCGCCGGCTTCAAGGCCCAGAGCGCCGAAGTGACCATGATCCCCTCCACCGAAGCTGAGCTGGATGCCGAGACTGCGCCCAAGCTGATGCGTCTGATCGATATGCTGGAAGATCTGGACGACGTACAAGAGGTGTATCATAACGGCTCCATCTCCGATGAAGTCGCTGCGACCCTCTGATCGCTGAATCGTGCTCTCCCGATGGCAGCCAGATGGCTGCCATTTTTTATCTTTGCATCGTGGCAACTGCTGATTGATGTGTCGGTTGATCAACCGGTGCAACAACTCTCTTCACTGACAGTCTTCTCCGCTTTCTCTGCGAATTATCATTGCTCTGTCCCTGCTGCCCTGCACGTACGCCAGTCGGCAGTTCTGCTGCGTTGCGTTAGCGAGGCTCCGCTTATCCTGTTTATCACACCTTTAGCTCTGTAGATGACGTTGACTGTTCACATCTGCCCGTCAGGGTAATTCGTTGCGGGTAGGGGAGAGGAGGTGATGGGGCGTGCTCTTGTTATCAGAGGGGGCCATCAATACAGAGTCACAGGTTGGGATGTTGATAGCGGATTGGCTGGGGCGAGTTGGTTGGTTGGGAAGTTAGGGGCTGCACTACCGCAATCGGCTGGAGAGAGGAGCTCTGTGATAAGTGGCAGATAAAAAAAGCCCGCGCAGTGCGCGGGCTTGTTATCTCAGGACTGGTTATCAGGCCTTGGATTTCTTCTTGCCTTCAACCTTGGCTTCAACCGGGGCAGCAGTTACCGGATCGGCTTCGGTGAACGGACGACCGTAGTAGGAGTCCAGCAGAACCTGCTTCAGCTCGCTGATCAGCGGGTAGCGCGGGTTGGCGCCGGTGCACTGGTCATCGAAGGCTTCGATAGCCAGCTGGTCAACCTTGGCCAGGAAGTCAGCTTCAGTCACGCCAGCTTCGCGGATAGAGGCCGGAATACCCAAGGTAGCCTTCAGCTCGTCCAGCCAGGTCAGCAGCTTCTCGATCTTGGCTGCGGTGCGGTCACCGGCAGCAGTCAGACCCAGGTGGTCAGCGACTTCGGCGTAACGACGACGAGCCTGCGGACGGTCGTACTGGGAGAACGCAGTCTGCTTGGTCGGGTTGTCGTTCGCGTTGTAGCGGATGACGTTGCTGATCAGCAGGGCGTTAGCCAGACCGTGCGGAATGTGGAACTCGGCACCCAGTTTGTGAGCCATGGAGTGGCACACACCCAGGAAGGCGTTGGCGAACGCGATACCGGCGATGGTGGCAGCATTGTGTACCTTCTCACGAGCGATCGGGTCGTTGGCACCGTTCTGGTAGCTGGACGGCAGGTACTCTTTCAGCATTTTCAGGGCTTGCAGCGCCTGGCCGTCGGAGTACTCGTTAGCCAGTACGGAAACATAGGCTTCCATGGCGTGAGTCACGGCATCGATACCACCGAAGGCACACAGGGACTTCGGCATGCCCATGACCAGGTTGGCATCAACGATGGCCATGTTCGGGGTCAGCTCGTAGTCAGCCAGCGGATACTTCTGACCAGACACTTCATCGGTTACTACTGCAAACGGAGTGACTTCAGAGCCGGTACCGGAAGTGGTGGTGATACAGACCAGTTCAGCCTTCACGCCCATTTTCGGGAACTTGTAGATACGCTTGCGGATATCCATGAAGCGCATGGCCAGATCTTCGAACGCAGTGTTCGGGTGTTCGTACATCACCCACATGATCTTGGCCGCATCCATCGGTGAACCACCGCCCAGCGCCAGGATAACGTCCGGTTTGAAGGAGTTGGCCATCTCGGCACCCTTGCGAACCACAGCCAGGGTCGGGTCAGCTTCTACTTCGTAGAACACTTCCACTTCCATATTCTGTGCTTTCAGCAGGCTGACCAGTTCATCGGCGTAGCCGTTGTTGAACAGGAAGCGGTCGGTCACGACCATGGCACGCTTTTTACCTTCCAGGTCGCTCAGAGCGATCGGCAGGGAACCACGACGGAAGTAGATGGATTTCGGAAGTTTGTGCCACAGCATGTTTTCTGCCCGTTTTGCGACTGTCTTCTTGTTGATCAGGTGCTTCGGACCCACGTTTTCGGAGATGGAGTTACCGCTCCAGGAGCCGCAACCCAGGGTCAGGGACGGTGCCATTGCGAAGTTGTACAGGTCACCGATACCGCCTTGGGTAGACGGAGTGTTGATCAGGATACGCGCGGTCTTCATCTTGTCGCCGAAGTACTTGATGCGATCAGCGTTGCGGTCCTGGTCGGTGTACAGACCTGAGGTGTGGCCGATACCACCGATGTTGACCATGTCACAGGCCATATCAACGGCGTTCTCGAAGCTGCTTGCACGGAACATACCGAGCAGCGGGGACAATTTCTCGTGAGCAAACTCGTCTTCTGCACACAGCTTGACGCCTTCACCGATCAGGATCTTGGTATCAGCCGGTACAGTCACGCCTGCCATCTCGGCAATCTTGGTGGCCGGCTGGCCAACGATGTTGGCGTTCAGGGCACCGTTGATCAGGATGACTTTACGTACCTTGTCAGCATCTTCTTTGGAGAGCACGTGGCCCTTGTGGGATGCAAAACGCTCTTTAACCTGGTCGTAGATGGCATCAACAACGATGACCGCCTGCTCGGAAGCACAGACCACGCCGTTATCGAAAGTCTTGGACATCAGGATGGAGGCAACGGCACGCTTCACGTCGGCAGTTTCGTCGATAACGATAGGTACGTTACCGGCACCCACACCGATAGCAGGCTTACCGGAGGAGTAGGCTGCTTTCACCATGCCAGGGCCACCGGTGGCCAGGATCAGGTTGATGTCTTCGTGCTTCATCAGGGCGTTGGAGAGCTCAACAGACGGTTGGTCGATCCAGCCGATGATGTCTTTCGGCGCACCGGCGGCAACAGCTGCATCCAGTACCAGCTTGGCTGCGGTATTGGTGGAGTTCTTGGCACGGGGGTGCGGGGAGAAGATGATGGCGTTGCGGGTCTTGAGCGCGATCATGGATTTGAAGATCGCAGTAGAAGTCGGGTTGGTGGTCGGAACGATACCACAGATGATACCTACCGGCTCGGCGATGGTGATGGTGCCCATCTGAGTGTCTTCACTCAGAATGCCGCAGGTCTTCTCTTCTTTGTACTTGTTGTAGATGTATTCAGAGGCGAAGTGGTTCTTGATAACCTTGTCTTCGATGATACCCATACCGGATTCTTCCACGGCCATCTGGGCCAGGGGGATACGGGCGTTGTTGGCGGCCAGGGCGGCGGCACGGAAGATCTTGTCTACCTGCTCTTGAGAGAAGCTGGCGAATTCACGCTGGGCTTCCTTAACGCGGGCGACCAGTGCATCCAGTTCAGCCAAATTGGTTACTGCCATGTTTATCTCCTGATTATTTGAAAACTGTTTAGTAAGACGTTGGCAATGCCCGGCAATTATAGTCGCCCTGTCAAGACGGTATCGTTGCAACAGCTTTTTCACATGCCTTACTAAATCGCTTTCTGAGTCGATTATAGAGCGGGGCTGACTCAGAAAAACTTGATCTGGATCATGTGTAACAAAAGAACAAAAGAAATTTTATTTCACAATCCTTGTTTGACTGATGTTATCGGAATGTGCATCAAAGGGAAAGGCGAGATACTTGTTAACGCAGGGTGATAAACCACATTTATCAAGTGGTTAATTGCACTCAGCCATAGTATTACAGAGCTATTTTGGCGGTATAGGTTAGCAAATATGAGTGAATTGGTTTCAAAACCATCGACAAACGCACTTTATTCCAGCGTTTGTTGCAAAAATGATTGTTGTTTTAATCCATGACTAATCCGCTTTATTCCCCGAGGGCGCTATTTCTGCCCGCTTCGCGGTTTTTGCGTTGTGGCTCTCTTGCCGAGTCAATGAAGTGATGTCTGGCTTGAAATAGTGGGAAGGCAAAGCCTGGATCCTCTCGAGACGCTTGATCATTCGGTCAGCCACCGTCTGACTCTCTGGACATGATTAAGCAGGCTTGCGCTCACTTTTCTGGCGCGTGTCGGGCGGTAGAAAGGGCTTTTGGTATCGGTTTATGCCAGTTAGCGCGGATGCATTAGATGAACTAACTAAAAAACCCTCAAAATGGTGAGATTATTTGATTGGTGCCCGCTCTGGCTATGATGTAAATTTACGCACGAAATTAATGGACTGGCCCGCTGGGCCCGAAACTCTATTGGAAGGCGCCTATGGCAGCAATTGACGTCTCGTTGTATCTGAAGTTTTTTGTCGGTTTGTTCGCAATTATCAACCCGCTTGGTTTGTTGCCGGTGTTTGTCAGCCTGACCAGCCACCATACCCAGGCCGAGCGGATGAAAACCAATACCACCGCCAATATCGCGGTGATGGTAATCCTGCTGGTCTCCATGTATATGGGGCAGTTGATCCTCGATGGGTTTGGCATCTCGCTGGCGTCGTTCCGGATCGCCGGTGGGTCGCTGATTACCCTGATTGCCTGGTCGATGTTGCAGGGCAAGCTGGGCGAAGTGAAGCACAACAAACAGGAGAAGGGTGAACTGGCGGTGCGCGAGTCTATCGCCGTGGTGCCGTTGGCGCTGCCGCTGATGGCAGGCCCCGGTGCCATCTCCTCGGTGATTGTCTATGCCAGCCAGAGCCACTGGCAGCAGCTGCTCGGCATGTCAGTGGTTGTCGTGGTCTTCTCCTTCTGCTCCTGGCTCATCTTCCGCGCCGCGCCGCTGCTGTTCAAGATCATGGGCAACACCGGCATCAACGTGGTGACCCGTATCATGGGTCTTATCATGATGTCGCTGGGTATCGAGATCATGGTGGCCGGTATCAAGGGGGTTTTCCCCAGCCTGATGTGAGCCAGCTCCGCTTTATGAAAGCCGGTCCTCGTGACCGGCTTTTTATTGGTTGCTTTTTGCCCGGTCTTTTCTAGAATCGGTCGTTTGTGTGAAAAATGAGCGCTTTGCTGGTGTTTTAATACTGAAAAAGCGCATGCTAGCTGATTTTTTGACCAGAAAATGACGATTACCCTGACAATATCTGTTGCATTATCGGAATTGGCAGGGAATTATGCTGGGAGCGGGTTTTAACCCCGTCACTTTAAAAAACGCATGGAATGTTCTTGTTGGAGTAGGGAAATGACTCATAAAAAAACAATGATTAACACATTGCTGATGGCTGCACTGTTTGGTGGCGTCAATGTGGCTCAGGCTGCCGATGTCCCGGCGGGAACCAAGCTGGCTGAAGTCCAGCAACTGGTAAAAGGCAACGGCTCCGAGCCTGCGACCCTTGACCCGCACAAGACCGAAGGAACGGTCGAATCCAATATCCTGCGCGACCTGTTCGAGGGTCTGGTACTTTCTGGTCCCAAGGGTGAAGTACTGCCTGGCGTAGCAGAATCTTGGGAAACCAAGGATAACAAGCACTACGTCTTCCATCTGCGCAAAGATGCCAAGTGGTCCAACGGTGACCCGGTCACTGCCCACGATTTCGTTTTTGCTTTCCAGCGTGCCGTTGATCCGAAGACAGCCTCTCCTTACTCCTGGTATCTGGAGATGCCGACTATCGCCAACGCCACCGATATTATCGCTGGCAAGAAACCCGCTGATACGCTGGGTGTGAAGGCGACCGACGACTACACCTTCGAAGTGCAGCTTGAGAAAGCGATCCCTTACTTCGTCAGCATGCTCTCCCACACCACCACCTATCCGGTACCGAAAAAGGTAGTCGAGCAGTTTGGTGACAAGTGGACCCAGCCGGAGAACATGGTATCCAATGGTGCCTATGTGCTGAAGAAATGGGTGGTCAACGAGCGGATAGAGCTTGAGCGCAACAAGAATTACTGGGACGACGGCAAGACAGTGATCAATACAGTGGTCTATTTGCCCATCCAGTCTACCAACGCCGATCTGAGCCGCTATCTGGCGGGTGAGGTGGATCTGACTTACACCACTCCTATCGAACGTTTCAAGCAGCTCAAGAAGGATTACCCGAATGAGCTGAAGGTGACCGGCTTGGTGTCCACTTACTATTACCAATTCAACTTCAAGCACAAACCGTTTGACGATGTGCGTGTCCGTACTGCGCTCTCCTACGCCATCGATCGTGATGTGATCGCCGACAAGGTAATGGGTCAGGGCCAGACTCCGGCTTACGGTCTGACCCCAGACTATGTGGATGGTTTCAAGCCAGTGGTCGCCGATTGGTCGAAGATGACCCAGGCCGAGCGTGATACCAAAGCGAAAGCCATGTTGAAAGAAGCCGGTTTCGATGCCAGCAAGCCGCTCAAGCTCGAACTGCTCTACAACACCGACGACAACCACAAGAAAGTGGCCGTGGCCGTGGCCTCCATGTGGAAGAAGCTGGGTGTGCAGGTGAGCCTGGTCAACCAGGAGTGGAAAACTTACCTGGAAACCAAGAAACAGGGGCAGTTTGAAGTAGCTCGTGCCGGCTGGAACGCTGACTACAACGAAGCCTCCTCCATGCTGGATCTGATGCAGACCACCCACGGCACCAACGACGGCAAGTACTCCAATCCGGAGTATGACAAGCTGATGGATGAGTCTCGCGATCAGGTTGACGATGTGGCCCGCAACAAGATATATGCCCAGGCTGAGGCCATCCTTGCCAAGGACATGCCGATCGCCCCTATCTATCAATACGTTACTCCGCGCATGGTGAAATCCTATGTGGGTGGCTACCCGGCCAACCCGCTGGATAACCTCTACAGCAAAGATATGTACATCATTGCTCACTGATTTAAAGCAACAAGTCGCATAACAAGCAGGGCCCGCCAGACGGCGGGCCTTTATTACAATCGCGACCCTTTGGAAGCAGTACAGGACAGGAAATGTCTATGTTGAAATTCATTTTTAAACGGCTATTGGAAGCGATCCCGACTCTGCTGGTCTTGATCACCGTCTCTTTCTTCATGATGCGTTTCGCCCCCGGTAACCCCTTTACCAGCGAGCGTTCACTGCCCCCCGAAGTCATCGCCAATATCGAGGCCAAATACGGGCTCGACAAACCCATTGGCATGCAATATCTCACCTACCTGGGCAACCTGGTGCAGGGTGATTTGGGCCCCTCTTTCAAATACAAGGATTTCACCGTCAATGATCTGGTGAGTCAGGCACTGCCTGTTTCCGCCAAGATCGGGACCACGGCCTTCTTCTTCGCCGTGCTGCTGGGGGTCACCTTCGGCACCATAGCGGCACTGAAACAGAACACCATCATCGACTATCTACTGATGTCGTCGGCCATGGCCGGGGTGGTGATCCCGGGCTTTGTGCTGGCGCCCTTGCTAGTGCTGTTTTTCAGTATTCATCTGGGTTGGTTCCCTGCCGGTGGATGGCAGGGTGGTGGCATCCAGTTTATGGTGCTGCCGGTGTTCGGCATGATGATGTACTACATCTCTGCCATCTCGCGGATCATGCGGGGCAGCATGATCGAGACCATGAACTCCAACTTCATCCGTACCGCCCGTGCCAAGGGTTTGCCGCTGCGCCACATCATCCTGAAACACGCGCTGCGTCCGGCCATGCTGCCGGTGGTCTCCTATCTGGGCCCGGCCTTTGTCGGCATCATCACAGGCTCCGTGGTGATCGAGACCATCTTCGGCCTGCCGGGGATCGGTCAGCTATTCGTCAACGGTGCCCTTAACCGTGATTACTCCATGGTGCTCGGTCTGACCATTCTGGTCGGCGCCCTCACCATCACCTTTAACGCTGTGGTCGATATTCTCTACGCCTTTATCGATCCCAAGATCCGTTACTAATTCGGGAGTTCATCATGGTTGTTTCAACTGAAAAACGCGATGCCGTCGAGGCGTTTGCGCAAAAAGTAGAGGTGGTAGAGGGGCGCTCCCTGTGGAAGGATGCCCGTCGCCGTTTCCTGCGCAACAAGGCGGCCCTGACCAGCCTGATCATTCTGACCATCATCGGTCTGGCGGTCATCTTTGGCCCCCATTTGTCCCAATACACCTTTGACGATCCGGACTGGGGCGCCATGCAGTCGCCGCCGGATATGGAAGCGGGTCACTACTTTGGTACCGACAGTCTGGGGCGCGATCTGTTCGTGCGCACCCTGCTGGGTGGCCGTATTTCCCTGATGGTCGGCATCATGGGCGCCATGGTAGCGGTCATCATCGGCACCCTGTATGGCGCGGCTTCCGGCTTTATCGGCGGGCGGGTCGATAGCCTGATGATGCGGGTACTGGAGATCCTCAACGCCTTCCCCTTTATGTTCTTCGTCATCATGCTGGTCACCTTCTTTGGCCGCAATCTGGCACTCATCTTTATCGCCATCGGGGCGGTGAGCTGGCTCGACATGGCGCGTATCGTGCGCGGCCAGACTCTCAGCCTCAAGAGCAAGGAGTTTATCGAGGCGGCCCACGTCTGCGGCGTCTCCAAGTGGAAGATCATCACCCGTCACATCGTTCCGAACGTACTCGGTATCGTGGCCGTCTACGCCACCTTGCTGGTGCCGGGGATGATCATGTTTGAATCCTTCCTGAGTTTCCTGGGCCTTGGGGTTCAGGAACCGATGACCAGCTGGGGTGCCCTGCTGGATGAAGGCTCCAAGTCGATGGAAGTGGCCATCTGGCAACTGTTGTTCCCCGCCTGCTTTATGGTGGTGACCCTGTTTTGCTTCAACTTCCTCGGGGATGGTCTGCGTGACGCCCTCGATCCGAAAGATCGTTAATCGAGCATCGGATCGACAGGAAAGCATCACGAAAGATCGATAAGGAGTTTTTATATGAAGTTACTGGATGTGAAAGATCTGCGGGTCGAGTTCAAGACCCCGGACGGCAATGTGGTGGCGGTCAACGACCTCAACTTTTCTCTCTCTGCGGGTGAAACCCTGGGGATCGTCGGCGAGTCCGGCTCCGGCAAATCCCAGACGGCCTTTGCCATCATGGGGCTGCTGGCCAAAAACGGCATAATTACCGGTTCCGCCAAGTTTCAGGGTGAGGAGATCCTCAACCTGCCGGAGTCCAAGCTCAACAAGATCCGCTCCGAGAAGATCGCCATGATCTTCCAGGACCCCATGACCTCGCTCAACCCCTACATGAAGGTGCAGGATCAGCTGATGGAAGTGCTGATGTTGCATAAGGGCGTCAGCAAGGCGGAAGCATTCGAAGAGTCGGTACGGATGCTCGATGCGGTCAAAATTCCCGAAGCACGCAAGCGGATGGGCATGTATCCCCACGAGTTCTCCGGCGGCATGCGTCAGCGGGTGATGATCGCCATGGCACTGCTCTGCCGGCCGCAACTGCTGATCGCTGACGAACCGACTACCGCACTCGACGTGACCGTACAGGCCCAGATCATGACTCTGATGAACGAGCTCAAGCGCGAGTTCAACACCGCCATCATCATGATCACCCACGACCTTGGCGTGGTCGCCGGTATCTGCAACAAGGTGCTGGTGATGTATGCCGGTCGTACCATGGAGTACGGCAAGGTAGACGATATCTTTTATCGCCCGAGCCACCCCTACACCGAAGGCTTGCTGCGCGCCATTCCCCGCCTAGATACCGAAGGGGAAGTGCTGCCCACCATCCCGGGCAATCCGCCCAACCTGCTGCGTCTGCCGACCGGCTGCCCCTTCCAGGAGCGTTGCCACCGGGTCAGCGAGATTTGCGGCCAGCAGTCACCGATCCTGACCCCGTTCAACGACGGTCGGGAGCGTGCTTGTCACTGGATATCCGATGCCATCAACGCCAAGGAGGTAAGCGTATGAATGCTGTTAACTGCGGCCAGCAATCATCAATGCCTCTGAAGCCGTTCAACGACGGTCGGGAGCGGTTTTGCCACTGGCACTGGGTTTCGGATGCCATGAACAAGGGGGCCAACTAAATGGGTGCCGACAAAAAATTGCTGTTGGAAGTGTCTGATCTCAAGGTTCACTTCAGTATCAAGAGTGGCAAGGCGTGGCCCTGGGCCAAGCCGTCTGATCTCAAGGCGGTCGATGGCGTGACCTTGCGTCTCTATGAGGGTGAAACTCTTGGTGTTGTGGGGGAATCCGGCTGCGGCAAGTCCACCTTTGCCCGCGCCATCATCGGTCTGGTACCGGCCACCGATGGCAAGGTGGTGTGGCTGGGTGACGATCTCACCAAGCTCGATCAGAATGCCCTGCGCGAGAAGCGTAAAGAGATCCAGATGATCTTCCAGGACCCGCTGGCTTCTCTGAACCCGCGTATGACCATTGGCGACATCATCGCCGAGCCGCTCATCACCTTCTACCCCAACCTGCCGCGGGAAGAGGTGAAAGAGAAGGTGCGCGCCATGATGAGCAAGGTGGGGTTGTTGCCCAACCTGGTCAACCGCTATCCGCACGAGTTCTCCGGCGGCCAGTGCCAGCGGATCGGGATTGCCCGGGCGCTGATCCTCGAGCCCAAGATGATCATCTGCGACGAGCCGGTGTCGGCGCTTGACGTATCCATTCAGGCGCAGGTGGTCAACCTGCTCAAATCCCTGCAAAAGGAGATGGGGCTGTCGCTTATCTTCATCGCCCACGATCTGTCGGTGGTCAAACATATCTCCGATCGGGTGCTGGTGATGTATCTGGGCAACGCCGTTGAGCTGGGGACTCGCAAGGAGATCTTCGCCAACCCGTTGCACCCCTACACCAAGGCGCTGATGTCAGCGGTGCCGATCCCGGACCCTGAGCTGGAGCGCAACAAGGTGATCCAGATCCTGGAGGGGGACTTGCCCTCACCGATGAACCCGCCGTCCGGTTGCGTGTTCCGCACCCGTTGTCCGGTGGCTGGCCCCGAGTGTGCCAAGACCCGCCCTGTGCTGGAGGGGAACTTCGATCACGCGGTCTCCTGCCTCAAGGTTGATCCGCTCTGATGGCGATTTATTGAACCGATTTGCGGGGTGCTCAGGTGGCACCCCGCTTAATTTTGGCCACAGATGAAGATGTCCCTTGGCGTTATCTTTTACCGCTGTTAATATCCGCGCAACAAGGGGAGTAACTTCTCGCCGGTTTGTCGTCATTACGGTACATCCATTGAGGTGTACCCGGCAGCTGGGCAGTCGATGAAAATCAGCTGTAAGTGAGACCTTGCCGAGAGGCAAGGTGTATCTGCTCAAATGCAAACCCACGCCTCTCGGATGTGGGTTTTTTCGTTTTTGGGAGAGGTGAACATGGGTGAATGGTGGATGTGGACCGGTTTCTTCAGCATAGTGCTGGTCCTGTTATGGATAGACATACGCTTTGTCGGTGGCGGCAAGTCACACAAGGTGTCCCTCAAAGAGGCGGGTGTCTGGTCCCTCATCTGGGTCAGCGTGGCCCTGCTCTTCAACCTGGCTATCTGGTTCTGGCTGGATCACAGCGCAGGCCGTGAAATTGCCAACCAGAAGGGGCTGGAGTTCCTCACCGGCTACCTTATCGAGAAAGCGCTGGCGGTCGACAACGTCTTCGTCTGGCTGATGCTGTTTAGCTACTTTGCCATTCCGGCCGAGCTGCAGCGCCGAGTGCTGCTGTACGGGGTACTGGGTGCCATCGTGATGCGTGCCGGTATGGTGTTCGCGGGCAGCTGGCTGATCGAGCAGTTCCACTGGATCCTCTATCTGTTCGGCGCCTTCTTGTTGCTGACCGGTGCCAAGATGCTGTGGGCGGCCGACAAGGAGCCAGATCTGGCCAATAACCCGCTGCTGGGCTGGATGCGCCGCCGCTTCAAGGTGACCGAGACCCTGGAAGGGGAGAACTTCTTCGTCTGGCGTGACGGTGTGCGCTATGCCACCCCGCTGCTGCTCATTCTGGTGCTGGTGGAGGTGAGCGATCTCATCTTCGCGGTGGACAGTATCCCGGCCATCTTCGCGGTGACCACGGATCCCTTCATCGTGCTGACCTCCAACATCTTCGCCATCATGGGTCTGCGTGCCATGTACTTCCTGCTGGCCGGTGTGGCTGATCGCTTCGCCCTGCTCAAATACGGTCTGGCGCTGATCCTGATGTTTATCGGGGTCAAGATGCTGCTGCTGGATATCTTCAAGATCCCGACCGGTATCGCACTGGGCGTAGTTGCGCTGATCCTGCTGGCATCCATGGGGCTGAGTCTGTTTGTGACCCGAAAAAAGGCCGCTTAAACGCAACATCATTTAATACCAAACAACAAGGGCTCCCGCGGGAGCCCTTTTTCATATCGTGTTATCAGCGTTTGATCTTCTTGGGGTTGGTGTAGCCCCAGATGGTGTACATGTCCGCCAGCAGGGCGCCGTTGTACTCCTCCAGATCCGCCTGTTTCACTTCGGCGTCACCCTGACGGCCAAACAGCACCACCTCGTCGCCGGGTTTCACCCCTTTCAGATCAGTCACATCCACCATGATGGTGTTCATGGAAGTCTTGCCGACCACCGGCACCTTCTGACCCTGGATCAGCACATAGGCTTTGTTGCTGAGGGCGCGGCGATAGCCATCGGAGTAGCCCAGCGGCAGGTTGGCGAGCCAGGAGTCACGCTTGAGGGTAAAGGTGCGGTCATAACCGACGGTGTTGCCCGCGGCATAGTGGTTGACCGAGGCGACCTGGGTCTTGAATGCCATCACCCGCTTGTATTCGGTGTGGGAGGGGATGGAGTCGCCGTAGAGCAGGCCGCCCGGGCGCACCATGTCGAAGTAGGCGTCCGGCACAGCCAGGGTGGCGAAGGAGTTGGCGGCGTGGATGGTGATCTTGCTGCGATCCAGCTTGCCCGCTTCCAGCAGCCACTGGGAGTCCAGTTTGAACTGGGCCAGCCCCATCTTGACGTCCTCTTTCTCCTCAACCGGGAAGTGAGTCATGATGCCGACCGGGGTGATCCCCTTGAGCTTGAGCATGGCCAGCGCATCCTGTTTGGCATCGGCCAGACGCAGGTCGATGCCGTTGCGGCTCATGCCGGCGGAGTTGAGCGCGATATGCACCGGAATGGTGGTGTGGTGGCGCTGGGCGATATCGGCGATACCCTGGGCACTGACCAGACTGCCGATCAGCTCTTCCATCTTGTAGGGCAGGGCCTGCTCTACTTCATCCGGGGTGGCAGCACGCACCCGCATCAGGCGGCCGGTAAAGCCCTTCTCGCGGGCGACGCGCGCCTCTTCGTTGCTGGCGATGCCGATGCAGGGGATATTTGCCTTGACCACGGAGGGGACCAGCAGGTCGATGCCATGACCATAAGCGTCGGCCTTCATGATGGCGCAGATCTGCGGGCCCTTGTCGCCGAGGCGATCCTTGAGGGTCTGGATATTGTGTTCAAAGGCGCCCAGATCCACTTCCAACCAGGCGTTGCTGGCGGTTTGCTCCTGGCCGTTGCGATGATCCGTCGCAAGGGGCAGATAGGGAGCCGCAACGGCTTGGCCCGCGAGCAGGCCGAAGATCAGGGTAGCCAGCAGAGTTTTCTTGTGCATGGTGATTCCTTTTTGTTATTCGCGTTGGATAGTTTGGACGGGGTCGGCCACATTGGTGGTGGTTTAACCACAACTTGTTGTTATTATTATGATCTTTGTCACTCTCAACAGGCGCTGACTGGTTGGGAGTCTACCGCAACACGGGTTCGGCCGACACTCGTCAGGGGAAGAAAATGGTCAATCTTGAGTTACGTTTGCCACCACCGCTGATCTTTCTGCTCTGTGCCGGGGCCATGTGGTGGCTAAGAGGGGAGAGTCAGCCCGGCATCTGGGCAATGACGCTGATGGCTATGCTGGTCGTGGCGGGGGCCATCATGGGCTTTGGGGCCCTGCAACGGTTTCGTCACCATCAGACCACGGTCAGCCCCACCAAACCGCAGCACACCAGTCGTCTGGTGACCTGCGGCGTCTATCGTGTCAGTCGCAATCCCATGTATCTGGGCTTGCTCTGCTGGCTGGTCGCCTGGGGCTGTTATCTCGGTGGAAGTTGGGTCTGGGTTGGGCCAATCGTGCTGGTGGCCTGGCTGACCCGCTTTCAGATCATGCCGGAGGAGCGGTTGCTGCGCGCCCGTTTCGGCGACGAGTATGTGGCGTATTGCCAGCGCGTTCGCCGTTGGTGCTGACTGGCTGTGAGCTGCGTGAGCTGAAGGATAAGTCGGGTCAGCCGTGCTGGATAAAGAGAACCCCGGGCTGGCCCGGGGTTCTCGAGGGGCTAGTTAGAAAAAATCGCCCTTCTCGTCCTTGGTGGGTTCGAGGCTCCAGCCGGTGGCATCGCTGCTGCTGGCAATCTGCCCCTTCTCCTTCCACAGCTTGATCTTGAGGCGCAGGTTGTTGGCCGAGTCGGCGTTTTTCACCGCCTCTTCTTCCTCAATTACCCCTTCCACTACCAGATCGAACAGGGCACTGTCGAAGGTAACCATGCCGAGGGCTTTGGACTTCTCCATCACCTCTTTGAGGCCGCCAAATTCGCCGCGCTTGATCATGTCGCGGATGGTGTGGGTGCCGAGCATGATCTCCACTGCGGCCCGGCGGCCGCCATCGGTGGTTTTCACCAGCCGTTGGGAGACAAAAGCCTTGAGGTTGTTGCCCAGATCGTTAAGCAGCTGGGGGCGGCGCTCCTCGGGGAAGAAGTTGATGATGCGATCCAGCGCCTGGTTGGCGTTGTTGGCGTGCAGGGTGGAGATGGCAAGGTGGCCGGTTTCGGAGAAGGCCAGCGCATGTTCCATGGTCTCGCGATCGCGGATCTCGCCGATAAGAATGACGTCCGGCGCCTGACGCAGGGTGTTTTTCAGGGCGGCGTGGAAGCTGCGGGTATCCACGCCGACCTCCCGCTGGTTGATGATGCTCTTGCGGTGACGATGAACGAACTCCACCGGATCCTCGATGGTGATGATGTGGCCGCCGCTGTTGCGGTTGCGGTGGTCGATAAGCGCCGCCAGCGAGGTAGATTTACCCGAGCCGGTGCCGCCGACAAACAGTACCAGACCGCGTTTCTCCATGATGGTGTCGAGCAGCACAGGCGGGAGTTTGAGATCTTCAAAGCGGGGGATTTCGGTCTTGATGTTGCGGGCCACCAGAGAGACTTCGTTGCGCTGCTTGAAGATGTTGACCCGAAAGCGGCCGATCTGGGGCAGGGAGATGGCAAGGTTCATCTCCAGCTCCTTGTCAAATTGCAGTTTCTGCTCGCCATCCATGATCTCGGCGGCGATCCGCGCCACTTCACCCGGCTCCAGTGGCGTTTCGTTGAGGGGGCGCAGGCCGCCGTTAAATTTGGCGCAGGGGGGCGCACCGGTCGACAGATAGAGGTCTGAGCCATCCTGCTTGGCCAGGATCTGTAACATGTCTCGCAATTCCATTTTTTTGCCTCGTCGATCAATGAGATGCCATGAGCGGGATGATATTGAGTGTACAGCCTCAGGCGCCGGTCAGTTTCTCGCGAAAGACAAAAAAGACCGCACCGAGAATGCAGAGCCCTGCCCAGAGATAGTCCCATTTCAGATCTTCCTTGAGATAGAAGATAGAGAAGGGGACGAATACGGTGAGTGTGATCACTTCTTGCAGGATTTTAAGTTGGCCCACGCTCATCACCGTATGGCCGATGCGGTTGGCGGGCACTTGCAGCAGGTATTCGAACAGGGCGATACCCCAGCTCACCAGGGCGGCAATGATCCAGGGTTTATGGTTCATGCTCTTGAGGTGAGCGTACCAGGCGAAGGTCATAAAGACGTTGCTGCAGAGCAGCAGACCGATACTGGCGAAAATCGGGTTCATAGGGTTCTCCTTGAAAATCCGGCGCATTTTATCCCTGAACCACGGGTTTTCATACGTGGTGCGGGAGGGTATTTTTAACCAACAGGATAAGCCGTGCGAGGTATGCGACGGGATGGGCAAGTTATGCGGGATTGTGTTGTTACTGTTATTTGCCATGCCGGTGCGTGCGACCCCGACGCTGACGGTGGCCACCGATCTGTGGCCGCCATTTCGCATCCTGCAAGCGGATGGCCGGTTGCAGGGGCTCGACATGGACATCCTGCGCCGGTTGCAACAGGCGAGCGGCATTGAGTTGCAGGTACGGCGGATGCCGTGGGGCAGGGCGCTCAAGCAGATGCAGACCGGTCAGGTCGATCTGATGATTGGCCTCGCCTATACCGCCGAGCGGGCGCAGTTTATCGACTATCTGCAGCCTGCCTACTACCAGTGCTGGCCCGCGTTTTATGGTCAGCCGGTCAATGTGGCCCGGATCCACCAATACCGCGATCTGCAGGGGGTGAAGGTGGGCTATGTGCTCAACTCGGCCTACTTTGAGCCCTTCAACAGTGACAGCCGCCTCGACAAGCACGGAGTACCCACCGAAGATCAGCTGCTGCGCATGGTGCAGCGCGGTCACCTGCCGCTGATGATTGGCACCGACTGTCAGGTGGACTATGCCCTGAGTCAGGGAAATGCCAGCCGGATAGGCAAGGCGGATTACCGCCCCGCCACGCCGGTGACCCTCTATCTGGGGATGAGCAAGCACTCACCTCACCAGTCGCTGCGCCAGCCCTTGCTGGTGGCGCTGCAAAATCTGGTGGCCAGCGGCGAGATAAGGGTGATGGCAAAGCGTTACCAGCCTTGACCTTGGGTGGCAAGCCACTGTTATCATGCCCTTTTACTGCTTCTCCCCCGGCGCTGCGACAGGGCCGGGGGGAAGCCTTGTTATTCGGGGATCATCCTTGTACCTCTCCCTTATCGCCCGCCAGCAGCGCTGGCAGCGGCGCTGGCTCTGTGGCCTGACGCTGCTGACCTTGCTGCTGTTTCTCTTCTCCCTCGTCTGGGGCGAGTTTGTGCTGCTGCCCTGGCAGCCCCTTGGCGATCTCGAACAGCGCATCCTGCTGGAGCTGCGCCTGCCGCGTGCCTTGCTGGCCCTCTTGGCTGGCGCCGCGCTTGCTTGTGGCGGCGCCGTGTTGCAGGTGATGCTGCACAATCCGGTGGCGGAGCCCGGGTTGCTTGGCGTTTCAAGCGGGGCAGGCCTTGCCGCCATGGTGGCGATGGCGGTGGCCAAATCCCTTGGCTTCTATCTGCCCGGCTGGGGGCTGTCGCTGGCGGCCTTCGGTGGCGCTTTGCTGGTGACCATGTTGCTCATTCGGCTGGCTCGCCGGGCGCGTCTCGGTCATGCTCGCTTGCTGTTGTTTGGCGTCGCCATCGGCATTCTTACCAATGCCGCCATGACCTGGTTGATGTACTTTGCCGACGACGGCTCCTTGCGTGAATTCATCTTCTGGATGATGGGGAGCCTCTCTTATGGCAGCCAGCAGTTCGGCTGGTGGTGGCTGGTGCTGCCGCTCACCCTGGGCTGGCTCTGTTGGCAGGGCAAGGCGCTGCAACAGTTGTTGTTGGGGGAGACCCAGGCCCGCCTGATGGGGATGGATGTCGACAAGATGCGGGTGCGGCTGGTGCTGGCGGTCTGTCTGCTGACCGGTGTGGCGGTGTCGTTGTGTGGTGTCATCGGTTTTGTCGGGTTGGTGGTGCCCCATCTGCTGCGGCTCTGCGGTGGCAGCGATCAGCGCTTTCTGCTGCCTGCCTCGGCGCTTGGCGGCGGGGCCCTGCTGCTGGCGGCCGATCTGGTTGCTCGATCCACCCTGAGCGCGGGGGAGTTGCCTATCGGCGTCATCACCGCCTCGGTGGGGGCGCCGCTCTTTATCTACCTGCTATTGAGGCAAACTGCCGATGGTGCTGCATGAATAGCTGTATGATTTGGTCGGGGCGCGTAGTCTCCTTATTTACCCGTTGTTGAGGCAAGATGCCGATGTCACCCGCTGATCCCATGCCGGTTTCTTCTCGTGCTGCTGCGCCGCTGCTGGAGGCACGCGAGCTCGCTATTGCCGGACGGCTCTCTCCCCTAGATATCCGCTGGCATGGTGGCCAGCTGGTGGCGCTGCTCGGCCCCAATGGCAGTGGCAAGTCGACCCTGCTCGGGGCGCTGGCGGGGATTTTACCCGCCGATGGCACAGTGCTGCTGGGGGGGGAAGTGCTTACTGACATGAGTTGGCCCGAGCTTGCCAAACGGCGCGCCATGCTGCCCCAACGTCAGCCCCAGCTGTTTCATATTCCGGTGTTTCAGGTGTTGAGCCTGGGGCTCGATGAGATGGTTGCACCTGCCAGACAGAACGAGGCGATAAATGCATTGTGCGAGGCACTGGAGCTGGAAGCCTTGCTGGCTCGTGACTTCAGCCGGTTGTCGGGCGGTGAACAGCAGCGAGTGCTCATTGCCCGCACCCTGCTGCAGGTGTGGCCGAGCCTCAATCCGACCGGCAAGGTGCTGCTGCTGGACGAGCCGCTGGCGGGGCTCGACCTGCATCACCAGCTGGCGCTGTTGCGGTTGCTGAAAACCTTGGCCGGGCAGGGCTTGCTGGTGGTGCTCGCCATCCACGATATCAATCTGGCCATTGACTGGGCCGACCGCATTCTCTGCTTGCAAGGGGGCGCGGTGGTGCGCGAAGGGGGTGTCGAGCTGGTGGATGAGGCGCTGCTGGCGCAGGTGTTCCAGATCCGCACCGACCGCATCGAAGCGGCAGGGCGCGTGTGGTTTATGCCCAGTTTGTGAGAAACAAGAAAGGCCCTTGGCGTCAGTCGAGGGCCTTTTTGAAGAATACGACTCGCTCTGTTTCGGCAAAGCCGAGTTGTTGGTGCATCTGCTGCGAGGCAAGATTGTCGATGGCGGCATCGGAGGCCAGTTCCCGGCAACCCAGCTCGCGGTCCCACTGCGCCACCTGAGCGATCAAGGCTTGGGCCACCCCACGCTGGCGCGAGGCCGGTTGCACATAGACCCCTTCCAGATACATCACAGGGCTGCTGTTGCAGCCATTCACGTAATCGTGGCGCAGGGCTGCATCGGCAAAGCCTACCGCCTGACTCTGTTCATCCAGCGCCAGAAAGGCGTTGAGATGTGCATTGGCCAACATCTCAACCCCTTCCTGAAGGTGGGCCGAAAGTGCGTGGTGCGGCCACAGCTGCTGGCGCAGGGTTGCCCACTGCGCCAGCAGCGTCTCGTCGAGGGGGACTATCTGCCAGCCGATATTCGTCATCGGGGCTCAGGCTTGCCGCTTGGCAAGGCGTACCAGTGCAGCCTCTGCCAGCATCGCCAGCAGGGTTTCGGTGTCGCTCCATGATAGGCAGGCATCAGTGATGCTCTGGCCGAAGGTGGCGGCGCAGCCGTTCTCCACATCCTGACGCCCTTCCACCAGGAAGCTTTCTGCCATGATGCCGGCGATGCCGGTACGGCCGCGGCGCAGCTGATCGCAGATATCTTGCGCCACCAGCAGCTGACGGCGGTGATCCTTCATGCTGTTGCCGTGGCTGAAATCGACCACCAGACGCTCCGGCAGGCCCACATCGGCCA
>NZ_QAJD01000162.1:0-516 GCF_003061465.1 Aeromonas sp. HMWF017 | reverse complement strand
GGATCACATGACCAAAGGGGTTACCGGCGGTGCGGTAAATGGTCATCTTGCCGTCTTTGTCCGGCGAATAGAAGATGTGGCTGTGACGGGCGGCGCGCACCGCATCGATGGCGATACGGGTATTGCCATCGGTGCCGTTCTTGAAGCCAACCGGGCAGGAGAGGGCCGAAGCCATCTCGCGGTGTACCTGGGATTCGGTGGTGCGAGCGCCGATGGCGCCCCAGGTGATGAGGTCGGCAATATACTGGCCGGTCACCATATCGAGGAATTCGGTGGCGGTGGGCATGCCGATCTCGTTGATGTCGACCAGCAGTTTGCGCGCCAGTTTCAGCCCTTCGTTGACATCGAAACTGCCATCAAGGCGCGGGTCATTGATCAGCCCTTTCCAGCCGACGATGGTGCGCGGCTTCTCGAAGTAGGTGCGCATCACGATGCAGAGACTCTCTTTATACTGCTCGCGCAGGGCGTTGAGGCGCAGGGCATACTCGCGAGCAGCAGCGGGATCATGGATAGAGC